>JBKJOD010000155.1:0-27024 GCA_046593245.1 Phycisphaerales bacterium | reverse complement strand
TACAGACGACGGGAACACCACATGGCCGCGAGCATCTCCACCAGCGTTCTCATCAGTGCCGAGCCGGCGACGGTTTGGAAGTTCATGTCCGATCAGGCGCGGTTTCTGTCGTGGATGGCTTCGGCGCCGGGGATGCCAGCACCCAGCGGATCGAAGTTCGAGCCGACTGAGGGCGGCGCGCTGCACATCATCTTCCCGAACGGGGGCGCGGCGAAGGGGAGCGTGATGGAGGTGGATCCGCCGCGGAAACTGGTGTTCACGTGGGGGTACGACCCGGATGTGGCGAAGACGGGGCTCCGGGCAGGATCGTGTCGCGTCGAGGTGGCGATCCGCGCAGGGGAGGATGGCACACTGGTGACGCTGACGCACAGCGGGCCAATGAGCGCCGAACTCGCGAAGGGACACGAGCAGGGGTGGCGGCACGCACTCTCGCAGCTCGCGCTGCAGAGCGCGATGGAGGGGCACCAGGCCCACCTCGCGGACACACTGAGCGCGTATTTCAAGGCATGGGCGGAGACCGACGCGACCAAACGGGACGCGCTGCTGGCTTCGTGCTGCGCACCACACGTCCGCGTACGCACGCAGTTCGCGTGCTGCGAGACACTGGCGGAACTGAGCGCAAACATCGCCAACGGGCTCAAACACATGCCAGGCGCGACGCTGGAGCAGAACGGGCTTGTGAGCCACCTGCACGGCTACGCGCGGGTGCCGTGGAAGGTGATGAGCGCCGACCGCAAGCTGATCTTCAAGGGTGAGAACTTCTTGCGGTTCACGGCGGCGGGAAGGATCGGCGAGGTGGTGAGTTTCCCGGGATAGCGGGTCGACACGGTGCGGTGTGCCTCCCCCCGCGATTCAGGGAAAGCAGTCGAAGTGGATGGTCTTGCCGGCGGGCTGAGCGATCACACCCATCGCCTTCTTGAAAAACTCGCAGGTCTCGCCCAGAAACTTGTCTTCTGGAGCAACAATGGGAGTTGTGGTTGTCGGCGGGGCTTTGCCGCCCTCCATGACGATGCACGAGGTTTGAGTCAGCGTAAGGTTTGCACCGCCGTCTGGATGTGCGTAGACGATGGTCTTTGGTGTGATTTCCAACGCGCTCGATTTCGTGCAATCGGCACCAGCGCCACTCCCAAACGCGTCTTGATTGGGGCGGAAGACGTACATCCGGTTGACGCCGCTGGTCAGATTGACCGTGAGCGCGACAAACTCGCCGGAATAGGCACCCGCGGGGATCGCGGGAGTTCTCAGGATGAACGGCCAGATCGGAAACTGGTTCCCTTTCTGGCCCTTGAGCGCGTATTTCTGAGAGACCTCGGGGCCGCATGGCTCGGCGTGAACGCACAGCACACCGCGATGAATCGTCACCACTTCTTTCGGGTCTGCATCGGTGTGCGGGCAGTGCTCGATGAGCACTCCCGGCACGGCCTTTTCATTGGCATGCAGCGGTGGAGCAACGCACGCGCCGATTTTCCCGATCGAGCCAACGATGATCGTGAGTCTCACTCTGTCAACGTCGTTTGCCTCCGTCAGCACATCCGCCTGAGCGTAGTAAAACTCTGGCCCCTCGTCTGACAGCTTCGCCGACTTCCACTCGATCGGATCAGTCAGGCGATACATATTGATCGAGGGGTCCTGCTTGGACGGGTTCGACCGAACCCGTGCGGGTGCCAACGGTGCAGCGCGTGGCGGAGCAACGGTCACGGGCTGTGGCGTGGTCGGGTTGCTCACGGGTGGCTGCGGCGTGGCCTGGCATCCCGAAGCCGCTGCGCTCACGCAGCCGATCATCACAAGTGCGGCAGCCGGGAACACGACGGAGCGATTGCGAGCATTCATGTATGGAACCCTCTGCAAGTAAAATGTGCGTTGTACCCAATGATCCAAATACGCCGGAAGTCGGGGCGAACCTATCGCACGCATGGCAGCGGCTTGGCGGGCGAGGTGGGTATCGGAGCGAGCCGGACGCGCGCCACAAACTCACAGACCTCGCGAACAAACCGGGCATCTTCGCCGAGGATGTCCTGGGGTTTGGCCTGTCCGCCACCGAGAATGACCTCCAGTTCGCTGGTCGTGTTCATGACGTGCACCAGCGTGCCGTCGAAGGGCTGTGCCACAACCACGGACAATGGTGATGTGTCCGGCTTGTCTAGATTGGAACAGTCCTTTGAGTCCTGATTGGGCCGATAGATGACCTCGCGCAGCGGCCCGCCACTGCCGCCGGAGGGGATACTCAGCAGCACGAACTCGGAGGAATAGGCACCAGCCGGGATGGCTTTGGTGCGGACAATGAACGGCCATGGCGCCCAGAAGCGGCTGGTAAAGTGGGTTGCAGGCGAGACCTGCACATGGATGAAGCCGCCGAGAAGCGTGCAGAGCTCAGTGTCGCAACCGGCGATCCCGGGCCCTCCGTCGCAGTGCTCCACGGTGAGCCCCGGTGCAAAGCCGGAGACACCTGGCGGAACGATCCCGCGCAGGTTCACGTCTGACTCTTCGATCGTGCTGATCGCGCCCGCGATGAGCGTGACCTTCCGCCCATCGGCGGTGGCGAGCGCGGCCCGCCAGAACTTTCTTGCCTTCGCCGGGTCCGAGCGATCCAAATATCCCTCAAACCACCTGAGGTGTGATGTGATGCACATCGTCCCCAGGGATGGGACGGACGCGGCGCAGGTGCACGGCACGAGATGCGGATCGTGGGTCGGCTCGGTGTGGCTGGTGCTCTCCGCGGCAAGGGGTTCGCTCACGCCTGACGCGTGACAGCCCGCCAAAGAAAGAACCCCAAGCAGCGACCCGATGAATACCAAGCTCGCACACGTGTTCATGCCGATCTCCGTCAACGGTGGATGCCGAGGATGGCGCGATTGGCACGCGCGAGACCCCCGACAGCAACCCCCGCCAGCGTCACGGCTAGGCCAAGAATCATAGGGTTCACAAAGTACAGGCAGCTTCGCATCAGCCATTGGGAGATCAGAAAGGTTGTGAAGATACCTCCAGCCAGAACACAAATCCCCAGAATCGGGAGCATCCATCTCCCGAATCCTCCGGTTGCACCGATCAGACCCCACGCCAACAGCGCTCCGAATGTGGCCGCGACCAGCGTCATGGCGAGCGCCGCCGGGAGAGACGCGATTCGCACGATTCGCATGGTGGAAACCGACTCAACCGCGGAGGCGTTGAGGTAGCCCGGCAGAATCGTGCGGCCCGCGGCCGTCATTGGGTCTTCGGCACCAATCACGATCACCGCGCGTTTGCCGATCCACAGCCGGAGCAGTTCTGCGGGCATGTCCAGCACCTCTGCCGCGGACTTGGTGCAAGCGTCCATCGCCTCTTGCGTTGGCACAGGCGTGGCGAATCGCGCGAGCAGATCGCCCGCAGCGAACCTCGGGCCATCGAGTTGATTGGGCGGCTCGATGGTCTGGCCCGCGAGCACAACCTCATCGTTTCCGCTGCGCACCCACGCACCGGATGGGGTGCGCGACTCGAACGTGATCCGCACCTTGTCGAGCGCCCGATGAAACTCAACACGCATCTCGCAGTCCGGGCGGCGTTCCAGGCCGGCAAGCACCAGTGCGAATGAGGGCACCGCAGCGGTGTCATTGGAGTGGAGCAGCGCGAGCTGCGCAAACGGGGGCTCGGGCGGGGGGGGATTGATCTTCGCGGTGGCGACACGAATGCGATCGTTTCCAGCGAGTTGGGGGGTCACGCCGTTGAACCACTCGTCCATCGAGAGCACAACGCAATGGCTCTCGCAGGTGTCCGCGAGCGCGGTGAGCGCGCGCGCAAGGTCCGGATCGGCCGGATGTGGATCACGAAAGAACAGGTCAAACCCGACAGCGCGGAGGGAGCCAACGCTCGTGAGCTTTCTGGCGAGTTCGGCCCAGGCAAGTCGCATGTCGCCGACGCGCCCGAGGTCGATGGCAATGCCACGTTTCTTACATGCCTCGATCAGCGCGCGATAGTCGTGGGCGTCGATCACGCGAACGCTCTCGATTCGGTCCAGAGTGGTCGTTCCGCCCGATATGGACTGCGTGAGAGACGCGAGGTTGGTCCATTGGAACACAAGCGGAGAGCATGCCAGAGCGATGATGGCACAGAACAGCACGATCGCGGCGGTGCCCAGGATTCTGGAGCGGAGGAACAGCAGCGATGCGCCGCGGGCCAGCGCACGCACCGAATCGCCGACGCGAGAGGGCAGGGAGCGATGAAACGCCAGCCAATCGGCCAGCCGATCGCGCAACTCTTTGACGCTCTGAAATCGGGCCGCCGGAGTGGGGTCGATGGCGCGCAGAATGATCGCGTCCAGTTCGCGATCAATGGAGCGATTCTCACGGCTGGGCGGCTTGTGAACCGAGGGCCACGTCGGGGGCGTGCTGGGCTCGCCGCGGGGGTCGAGTTCCGGCGCGTGGCCGGAAAGAAATTCCGCGAGCGTCATGCCCAGCGCGTAAATATCCGATCGCTGGTCCGGAGCTGTCCCGGCAGCACCGAGGATCGCGGGGTCCATGTATCCGGGGGTGCCCGCGACCGGCTGGCCGCGTTCGCCCCCGAGCGTGCGGACCACCCGGGCGATGCCGAAGTCGATCAGTCGCGGTTCGTCCTTGACAACCAGAATGTTCGATGGCTTGATGTCCGCGTGGACGAGATATTGTTCGTGCAGTGTGTGGACGGCCGCGCACACGTTCAGAAAGAACGCTACTTTGCGCTGCATCGACCACGCGTTGGAGATTGGCCCGCCCATCGTCTCAGCGTCGGGCTCATACTCCATGGCGACATATGGCACCGTCACCCCTTCGATCACAACATCCCCCGCACTGAGCACGCGGCAGATGAACGACTTGTCCTTTACGCTCGCGAGTCGCTGCGCCTCGGATCGGATCTGCTCCAGCACATCCGTCCGCGCGGCCAGTTCAGGATGCGCGACCTTCACAGCGACCGCGGCGTCGAGTCGCTCGTCATAGCACTCGTACACGCGGCCCATGCCGCCGGAGTCGATCAGTCGGCGGACGACATATGGGCCGATGCGAAGAGGAGTGACATCTCCCGCAGAGACGGTGGCGCGCATGGGGGCCACGCTCACGGTGGGTGCCTGGCTGGGCGGGGGAACGGCACGGTCTTTGCCATCTTTGGGAGACAAAGCCCACACTCCTGCGCGATGCGTGCGGCCCCGGCGGCCGACTCGCTTCGTTTAGAAGTGTACTCCCGCGGGCACCGCACCCGCGTGGTCCGGCCCGAGCGACTCGATGGCGTGAGCCACACGGGCTACTTGCTCTTGGCATCCCCTCGCGCGAAGATGCTGGCCACGTAGTTCAGCACATCCGTCGCGCTGGTCTCGTTGTAGCCGAACTGTTTGATGAGGCGCTGCTTGACGATGTCGATCTTCTGCTGCGTCTCATCGTCCACCACGCTGCTCACCAGGTTCTTGAGCTTGATGGTGTCGCGCTGGTCCTCGAAGAGTTTGAGCTCGAGGGCTTTGTAGAGGCGCGCGTTGGTGTTGTACTCGAAGCGCTTGCCGTCCAGCGAGAGGGCGCCGATGTAGTTCATGATCTCCTGGCGGAAGTCGTCCTTGCGGCTCTCGGGAATGTCGATCTTTTCCTCGATGGATCGCATCAGCCGCTCATCGGGCTCATCGTCTCGGCCCGTGTAGCGGTTCTTGACGCGCTCGCGCTGCGTGTAGGCGCGGACGTTCTCGATGTAGTTGGCGCACAGCCGTTTGATGGCATCCTCATCGGCGCTGATGGCCCGCTGCACCTCGGCCTTGATGATGTCCTCGTATTCCTCGCGTACCACCGCGAGCATCTCGCGGTACTGCTTCTTCATGTCCTCATCGTTGATGAGCGAGTGGTGCGAGAGGCCGCCCTCCAGCTCGTTCATCACCATGAACGGGTTTATGCTCTTCTCTTCCACCGCCTGCCGGCTCACCAGCGCGTTGGAGATCTTGTCTTGGACGTAGCGGGGGCTGATGCCCTCCATGCCCTCGTGGCGGGCCTCTTCCTTGAGCTCCTTGATGGAGTCCTCGGTGTACCCGCTGATCGCCTTGCCGTTGTAGAGCTTCATCTTCTGCATCAGCGTCAGGCCGCTCTTCTTGGGCGGCTCCAGCCGCGTGAGCACCGCCCACATGGCGGCGACCTCCAGCGTGTGCGGGGCGATGTGAATCCCCTTGATGCGCTCGGAGCTGAAGTCCTTCTGATAGATCTTGATCTCGTCGTCGAGCCGGATGTTGTAGGGGATATCAATCTTGATGGTGCGATCCCGAAACGCCTCCATCATCTCGTTGTTCTGGAGTCGCTTGTATTCCGGCTCGTTGGTGTGGCCCAGGATCACCTCGTCGATGCTCGTCTGCGCGAACTTCTTGGGCTTGATCATGTGCTCTTGGCTTGCGCCCAGCAGGTCATAGAGGAATGCCACATCCAGCTTGAGCACCTCGATGAACTCGCACATGCCGCGGTTGGCGATGTTCAGCTCGCCATCGAAGTTGAACGCCCGCGGATCGCTATCACTCCCGAACTGCGCGATCTTGCGGTAGTTGATGTCGCCGGTGAGTTCCGTCGAGTCCTGGTTCTTCTCGTCCTTGGGCTGAAACGTGCCGATCCCGACGCGGTCCTTCTCGCTCAGGATGATGCGGCGCACCTTGACGTGCTTCATCACCTGCCGCCAGTCGCCGCCGTAGTGGCGCATCAGGTCCGCGCTCACCTTGCGGCAGAACGGGTCCAGTTCCCCCACCACGCGCAGCTGGCCGCCGCGGTTCTTGGGCTGATACCTCGCGTTCAGGCGCGTCAGAATTTCCCCCCGCGCCTCGCGCGGCACCAGCAGCAGCGGCTCCTCGTGCATCGGGCATGGATACTCGTGCTCCATCGCACCCGGCCCGCAATGCTCATCGAGCATCCAACTGAATGAATACAACGCACCCTCATCGGTGCGCGAGTATGCCTCGATCCCCTTCTTCATCAGCCGCGCAATGGTGGACTTGCTTGACCCAACCGGCCCGTGCAGCAGGAGAATACGCTTGTCCGTGCCGTACCCCTCGCTGGCGGAGCGGAACACATCCACGAGCTGCATGAGCGCGTGATCCAGCCCGTAGATCCCATCAGCACCGTTATCGAACGGGTCAGAGAAAAAGTGATAGCGGATGCAGTCCTTCTTGAACAGCTTGTATTTTTCAAACCCATACGACAGAATCGCGTCGTACGCGCGTTGATAGGCGTTTCGCACCACCGCCGGGTTCTTGCCCACCACATCCAGATAGTCAAAGAACGACCCCGTCCAGTTGTGGTTCTGAAAGGAGCGGCGATCCAGCCGCGACTCAATAAGGGTTGCAAACTCTTGCGATGAGCCGGCGCTACTTCCCACCTCAGGCGAGCCGAGCGAACCGGATCCCAGCGGCGATCGACGCATGTCCTCGGACATTGTGAGCACTCCCCGAAAAGGGTCAGCACACCAAGGTTCAACAGACCGAGCGGCGCGGTTTTCCCACGCGGCCGAGCTTGCTGCAGCACCATGCACTATCGGTCCGCCATGGGCCGACCGTCAGCATGATTCCCAGACTTGACCATCCCCGACACCGATCGCATTTCGCCAATGGTCTGTACGCACACACAGGGCCGCATGATCGCACGGAAATCGTGAAACCCGCGTCGCCGCGGGACGTCTGCCGATGCCTCTCACTCCACGCAAACGGGCATCGCCCCCTCGATGCAACGGTTTTCGGAGCATGCTGCGGCGGATAACTCCTCCTGAGTACCGCCCTCCATCCGCCACCCATCGACTATCCTGCGGCCATGTCATTCGGACTCGGACATGGCCGCACTCTCGACGATGCTCCCGGTATCGTCGGTCTCTCATCCACCGAACTTCCCACGCTCCCGGATGCCATCATGTCCGACCCGGAGGCGGGGCGGCTCCATCCGCGTGCATGGTTCCAACACCCCGAACGCCCCTTCGAGATTGAAATCGGCTGCGGCAAAGGGGGATTCATGCTGCAGGAAGCCGCGGCGAATCCCGACGTCAACTACCTCGGCATCGAGCACGCCCGCGAGTTTTACTTGTATACCGCCGACCGTATTCGCCGGCGCGGGCTGACCAACGTCCGCATGATGCACGCGGATGCCGGGCAGTTTCTGCAATGGCGGGCACCCGCCGCGTGCGTCCGCACTATTCACCTGTACTTCTCCGACCCGTGGCCCAAGACCAAGCATCACAAAAATCGCGTGGTGCAGGATCGTTTCCTGGCGGAGTGCTGGCGGGTGCTCATGCCGGGCGGCGAGCTGCGCATCGTGACCGATCACGATGAACTCTGGGAGTGGGACCGCGAGCACTTCGACCGATGGACGGTGGCTGGCACGGGAATACCCGAATCGCTGCGCGGCAAGTTTGCGCTGCCTGCGATTCCGTTTGCGCAGCGCGACTTTGTTGCACCCTCATGGGCCGAAGAGGGGGAAACTGTGGGGACGAACTACGAACGGAAGATGTGCGATGGGCGTCCGCCGCACGCGTGCGTGCTGGTGAAGCTGGCCTGATACGCGCCCGGTCTGGCGGTACTGCGAGCTCCCCTGAACACGGGAATACCCGACCTACGCCGTAATCGGCTGACGATGCACGGGGTGTCTCAGCTCGGGACAGCGTCGACCCATGCGCTGAGATCAAGTGAGCAACCTCTGTGGACGATGAACTCGGGTGCCCCAACACCCTGAACCATGGCGTTCAGAGGAGGATTCATGATGTCATCGCTTTCTTTGTTGAGTCCGAACGCTCCGCACCGTGGATACGGGGCGGGCCTGATGGCATTGTGTATTGGCTTTGCCTTCGTGGCCGCGAGTGCCGGGCAGCCAGCACTCCCAGCAACGCCGGCCAAGCCATCCACCGGCGCACCCAGGCACGAGATCGTTCTGGGTATGTCCTCCGCCCTCACGGGCACCGCTTCCAGTCTCGGCACCAAGATGCGCGAGGGAATCGAGGCGGCGTTTTCGGAGATCAACCGCGCCGGCGGCGTCAAGGGACGCACCCTCCGGCTGATCGCGCTGGACGACGGGTACGAGCCGCCGCGGACCGGGCCGAACATGAAGCAGCTTATTGAGCACGACAAGGTTGTGGCGATCATCGGGAATGTCGGCACGCCCACCGCGATAGTCGCGATCCCGATCGCTGAGCAATCCGGCACCGCATTTTTCGGCGCGTTCACGGGCGCGGGTGTCCTGCGCCGCACGCCGCCGGATCACTGTGTCATCAACTATCGCGCCAGCTACGCCCAGGAAACCGCCGCGATGGTGGGCGCCCTGGTTGAACACGCGAGCATCAAGCCCGAAGAGATCGCGTTTTTCACGCAGCGCGATGCCTATGGCGATTCGGGTTTCAGCGGCGGCCTTGTCGCGCTCAAGGCGCATGGGCTGAAGAATGAATCCGCGATTCTGCACGGGCGATACGATCGCAACACAGACGCTGTCGAGGATGCCGTCGCCGAGATTCTCGCCGCTCGCACCCCACCCAAGGCCATCATCATGGTCGGCACGGCGAAGCCGAGCGCAAAGTTCACGCGACTGGTACGCGGAGCGGGTGTGAACGCGCTGATACTCAGCGTCTCGTTCGTCGGTTCCAATGAGCTGGCGACACTGCTTGGGAAAGATGCCGAGGGCATCATCGTCGCACGGGTTGTCCCTCCGCAAACGGCCGATCTGCCCATCATCCGCGAGTTCCGCAGTGCGGTCACCGATCCCGTGTTGCAGTCAAGCTCGGTGTCGCTCGAGGGATACATCGTCGGTCGCATCATGTGCCGCGCCCTGGCGAACATCGATGGGGAGCCCTCACGCGAGCGAGTCATCGCCGCACTGGAGGGACTTGGCGAGTTTGATATGGGCCTAGGCACCCCGCTGAATCTGTCCAAAGCCAACCACCAGGCCTGCGGGCGGGTCTGGGCGAACCGTCTGCACCACGGATCGGTCGAATCCATCGAGTGGTCGGACTTGAAGCCGGTCCCGCAGTCCGCCGTTGCCGGAGAGAGCCAGCGTTGAAACCCGATTCTCCGATAACCTCAGTCTCCGAGTGTGGCTGGATTCCATCCTGGACTTCCATGCTGACTCCCTCGCGCGTCGTGCGTGCTCTCATCGTCACCGGCGTCACGATGGTGCTGCTCATGCTCACGGTCTTTGGGCTCTCGCTCTCCATGGAGCACAGCGCCCAGAAAGCCGCACAGGCCATCGGATGCCTGTCGCGCGAGCTGAGCGAAACCCTGGAGCGTCGCCTGGTCGCGATTCGCGCCAGTGCCACCACCATCCTTGATACACGGCACTGTGATGGTCGGGTCAGCGAGTCCGACGATCTGAGTGCTTGGCTGACAAACGCATCCGCCCGACTTGCGGCCACCGCTTCGGACACCACACACGCACGAAGCTCACTGGCCGCTCTGCTCCCCGCTGTCGAGCAGATGCTCGCCGTGGATCGCGATTGCCGCGGCTGGTCCGCGGATGCGGAACAGGTGGACCAAGCCCGCGAGGCGGCCATCGCACGCTGCCGCGATGACATCGACCGGCTGCGCACCCTGACCCGCGAGTGCGAAGGCAGAGAGCGACTGATCCGGGTCGTGGAGATCCGAAAGATTCGCGGCTCGTCGGACGAGGACGCCCGCCCCCGCGCACTCGCATTCATTCGATCACCGGGATTCGAGCATACTTTTTCCCAGCTCCACGGCGAGCTCACCGATCTGGCGCTGCTGTGCGAGCGCCTCGCCGACTGCGCTTCACGCGACAGCCTTCTCGATCTTTCCAACAACCACATCGCCCCGCTGCTGGGCGGACTGCGCACGCACCTCGCACAGGAGGCCGCGTCATCCTCCGCCGGGGGCTTGCTCACGACCGACCACCTGGACCTGATCCAATCCGACATGTTCGGCGCGGATAGTGTCTGCGACTCCGAGCACCAGACCATCATTCCCGGCACCGGTGGCCTTTACACATGGTGTACCGAGCGCATTCGCATCGAGAATGCCAAGGTGGCGCTGCGCCAGCGCCTGCATCAGAGCTCCGCGCTGGTGGGCGTGGTGCTCTCCAGCGTCACGCAGGCCATGCACGAACTGACCACCAGCACCACCGACCGCGCCGAACGTACCAGCTCGCTGGCGTGGTTCTTCCTTGCCTTTGTCGGTGTGGTGGGGCTGGCGATGTATCTCTTCCTCGGCCATCTGGCCGCCATTCACGTTCGCGCCCAGGTCGGTCGCATCGAACAGTCCAACGCCGAACTGACCCGTTCCTCCGCCGCCGCGGAGCACGCGAACCTCGCCAAGAGCGAGTTCCTGGCGAATATGAGCCACGAGATCCGCACGCCCATGACCGCCATTCTCGGCTACGCCGAGTTGCTGCTGGACCCGGCGCAGGCCGAGCCGGAGCGCCGCGACAGCGTCCTGACCATCCGCCGCAACGGCGAGCATCTGCTCTCCATCATCAACGACATCCTGGACATCTCCAAGATCGAGGCGGGCCAGATGACTGTGGAGATGATCCCCACATCGCCCTGCGTCATACTCGAGGAAGTCTGCTCGCTGATGCAGGTTCGTGCCGCCAGCAAGGGCATCTCTCTGTGCAAACAGATCAGCGGCCATCTTCCCGCCGGTGTCCGCACGGACCCCACCCGTCTGCGGCAGATCCTCATCAACATCGTCGGCAACGCCATCAAGTTCACCGAGAGCGGCAGCGTCAACATCCATGTCACGTTCCAAGACGGCCCCGCGCCCACGCTCCGATTTGACATCACCGACTCGGGCATCGGCATGACCCCCGAGCAGCTTGGGCGTCTCTTCCGCGCCTTCAGCCAGGCGGACAACTCCATGAGCCGTCGCTTCGGCGGCACAGGCCTGGGGCTCTCCATCTCCAAGCGGCTCGCCGAGATGCTCGGCGGCAACATCGTCGTCACCTCCGAGCCCGGCAAGGGCTCCACGTTCAGCATCACCGTGACCGCCGAGGTGCTCGCCGAGCACGACGAGCGCAGCTCTCAGTTTGTCATTCCCAAGAACAAGCTGGCCAGCGCCACGGTGGCGTCTGATGCCCTCGCCGGCGCACGCATCCTGCTTGCCGAAGACGGCCCGGACAATCAGCGGCTGATCTCCTTCCATCTCAAGAAAGCCGGCGCGCAGGTGGAAATCGCGGGCAACGGCGAGCTTGCGGTGCAGCGTCTTTCTGACTTCGCCAAGCCGCGGATCGACGTGGTGCTTATGGATATGCAGATGCCCATCATGGACGGCTACGAGGCGGCACGCTGCCTGCGGGCCGCCGGCGAGTCCGCACCCGTCATCGCGCTGACCGCCCACGCGATGGATGGCGACCGCGACCGCTGCGTGCAGTCAGGGTGCAGCGATTATCTCACCAAGCCCATCGATCGAGTTAAACTAATCGAGACGTGCGCCCGCTGGCTCGCTGTCAGCCGTGCCAACAACCCGCAGCGAGCCGCGGCATAACCGCCACGGCTTTCCCAGCGTCCGGTGAACCCCACACCGTCTTCATCCGACCTCGCAAAGGGTGGCTGACGGGACTCGAACCCGCGACCCCGGGGATCACAACCCCGTGCTCTAACCAACTGAGCTACAACCACCAACAACCGCCCTTTGGGACCGTTCCCGCGGGTCAGGGGTGAAGGGTACGCGCGAAAGAGTCGCGCCGCCCACTCCGACTCCCTCTTCAGGCCGCGCCTTCCGGTTTCAGGTATTCGGGCGGCACGAACCGCATTTCCGGGGTCAACACGGGACTCTCCGCCGGCATTTGCCCGCACAACACGCATTGTCTTACGTTACCCTCCACGTTCCGCCGAAATGAGCCGGTTTACACCGACGGCCATTCCGGCTGGGCGCGTCCCACGGAGAGTCTCATGACCACCCTCGCCTCATCCCCCTCCGCCGGTATCAACCTCTCCGGCGATCGCATCCATAAAAACCTGGCTCCCGCCAAACTCGTCGAGCTCGCCATCACCCGCGGCGAGGGAGTCCTGGCCGCCAATGGCGGCCTTGTGTGTCTTACCGGCGACCGCACCGGTCGTTCCCCCAAGGACAAGTACCTCGAAGACACCTCCGCCATCCATGACAAGATCGGCTGGGGCGGCTTCAACACGCCCATCACCCCCGAACACTTCGACGCGATCCTGAAGATCGCCACCGACCACATCAACAGCCGCAAGGACCTGTTCGTGTTCGAGGGCTTCGTGGGTGCTGACCCGACGCACCGGCTCGGAGCCCGCGTGATTACCGAGCAGGCCTGGCACAACCTGTTCATCCGCACGCTCTTCATCCCGACGGATTCTCCGGCCGCGGGCAAGAACGCGGTGTGGAAACACGACTGGACGATCATCAACGCGGGCAAGCGCCGACTGACTGCCGATGAGCAGGCGAAGTTTGGCGTGAAGTCTCCGGTGCTAATCGCGCAGTCGCTCACGCGCAAGCTGGTGGTCATCGTCGGCTCCGAGTACGCGGGCGAGATGAAGAAGTCGCTGTTTTACGCGATGAACTTCGACATGCCCGAGCAGGGCGTCTTCCCGATGCACTGCTCCGCCAACGTGGACAAGAAGGACGCGTCCAACGTCGCCCTCTTCTTCGGTCTCTCCGGCACCGGCAAAACCACGCTCTCCGCCGATCCCAATCGCGCTCTGATCGGCGATGATGAGCACGGCTGGAGCGACAAAGGTGTCTTCAACTTCGAGGGCGGCTGCTACGCCAAGTGCATCAAACTCACCAAGGAAGGTGAGCCGCAGATCTTCAATGCGGTGAAGTTCGGTTCGGTGCTCGAAAACCTCGAGATCGACCCCACCACTCGCCAGCCCAACTACGACTCCATCAAATACACCGAGAACACCCGGGCAACATATCCGCTGGACTACATCCCGGATGCGATCATCCCCTCCGTCGCGGGCCACCCCAAGAACGTCGTGTTCCTGACCGCCGATGCGTACGGCGTGATGCCGCCGGTCTCCAAGCTCAGCCGCGAGCAGGCGATGTACTACTTCATCAACGGCTACACCTCCAAGCTTGCGGGCACGGAGCTGGGCGTGACCGAGCCGCAGCCGAACTTCTCCGCCTGCTTCGGCTCCCCGTTCCTGCCGCGCCCGCCCAAGGTCTATGCCGAGATGCTCGCGGGCAAGGTCGCCAAGCACAACGCGGATGTCTGGCTGCTCAACACCGGCTGGACCGGCGGCCCATACTCGGATCCCAAGAAGAACGATCCAAACGCTGGCCACCGCTTCAAGCTCGCCTACACCCGCGCCTTCGTCAC
The DNA here is from genome assembly GCA_046593245.1 of Phycisphaerales bacterium. Lineage (GTDB taxonomy): Bacteria > Planctomycetota > Phycisphaerae > Phycisphaerales > UBA1924 > UBA4658. The sequence goes on along the minus strand of JBKJOD010000155.1, from coordinate 12,799 downwards.
CGCCATCCTGAACGGCACGCTCAAGAACGCCACCTTCACACCGGACCCGATCTTCGGGCTTCCCATTCCCACCGCCGTCGAGGGTGTCCCCAGCCACATCCTGAACCCGCGCAACACCTGGAAGGACGGCGCGGCCTACGACACCAAGGCCAAGGAACTCGCCAAGAAGTTCCGCGAGAACGACAAGAAGTTCGACATGCCCGAAGCCGTCCGCAATGCGGGTCCCAAGGTCTGAACGTGGGATTCATCCACCTTTCAGGTCCCGAACTTTGTTTAGGACTGCCCGTACCCCCGCTACCATGCGTGTGGTCCAGATGCTCTTCCGACCCTCATCTTCGGGAGCATCTGGAGCGTTGTTCACCGGAAACAAACTATGCGTATTGACGTCGTCGGCAAGCACATCGACATCACCCCCGCCATCCAGGAGTACGCCCAGAAGAAAGCGGAGAAGCTCACCAAACTCTTCGACGGCACGCAGTCCATTCGCGTCCTGGTCGAGTCTCCCCAGGGCAAGAAGGCCGAGTTCCACGTCGAAGTCGTCGTTGATGTCGAACACCACGAAGACTTCGTCGCCAACGCCACCGGCCCGGACACATACGCCGCCATCGACACCGCCGTGGACAAGGCCCTGCGTCAGGTCCGCGATTACAAGGACAAGCTGCGAAGCTGAATCAAGAAGGGATCGGGGCATCAAGGGATTAAGGCATCGAGTAAAGACTCACCCCTGCCTTTCCCTCGACCCCTAGATGCCTCATCCCTGGATGCCTTCCCTATGAAACTCACTCAGATCGTCAGCCAGGGAGCCATCGTCGCCAAGCTCGGGTCCACCGAGCGCGATGTGGCCATCACGCAGCTCGTTGACGCGCTCATCTCCTCGGGCGCGGCGGACATCTCGCTCCGCCCCGAGCTGATCTCCCGAGTGCTGGATCGCGAGCGAATCGGCTCGACGGGCTTCGGCAAGGGCATCGCCGTGCCGCATGTGAAGCACAAGAGCGTCAAGAAGCTCGCCGCGGCGATCGGCCTGTCCTCCACCGGCATCGACTTCAACGCGCTGGACCACCAGCCCGTCTACACCATCTTCCTGCTCCTCTCCCCCGCCGATCGCCCCGACGACCATCTGCAGGCGATGGAGGTGATCTTCAAGCACCTCTCGCAGGAAACCTTCCGGCGCTTCCTCCGCCAGGCCCAGTCTGCTGAGGATGCCTGGACGCTGCTGGAAGAGGCCGATGGTCGCCATATGGGCGGCTGATTCGCCCGCCAACGCTCTCCGCTCCACTCTTATCGCCGCACCCCGAAAGTCCCCCCCACTGTGTCCACCCGCGCCTCCACCAAGGTCATCATCGCCAACAAGCTGGGGCTGCACGCGCGCCCGGCGATGTGCTTTGTGGATGCCGCCGCACCGTTCAAGTCCGCGATCACCGTGAAACGCTCCGACCAGACCGTGGACGGCAAGAGCATCATGCAGATGATGATGCTCGCGGCCACCAAGGGCACGGAACTGGAGATCATCGCCGAGGGCGAGGACGCGGACCAGGCCATCGTCGTGCTCAAGAAGCTCGTCGAGAGCTGCTTCGATGAGGATTGATGTGGCAGATCACGACCAGATTCCGACCCCCCTCGACCCCGCCGTGCTCGCGCTGCTTCGCTGCCCGAGAACCGAGCAGCTCCTTCGCGCCGGGATTCGTGAAGGCCGCGCGGTGCTCACGACCGATGACGGTCGCGCCGTGTACGCCATCGTGGATGGCATCCCGATCCTGCTCCCCGACCACACGGAGGCCCGGGCGCAAGCACGGGCACCCGATACCCATTGACACCCGCACTGCCCGGACTTGCGCCCGGGCCTCTGACACACAGGAACTCCCCATGGCCAAGGGCCAGCACCTCTCCTCCTATCAGAAGAAGATCGTCAACCGCTACTACGAGCATCTGGACACGATCACGCTCAACAAGCTCGCCGAAGCGGCGACCGAGCTCTATCTCTGCACCGAGCCGAAGAAGGCCGAGAAGCTCTGGGCGACGGTCTCCAAAGCACTCGACAAAACCGCTGCCAGCGACAAGCAGGTGAAGCTCATCCTCGAGACCAAGAACATCAAAGGACTCGCGGAACTGGTGAGCAAGCTCTCGAAGTAATCGGCGGCATGGGCGTCTCGCCCATGTGCCTTTCGGGTGCAAAGTAAAAGTGGCGGACCCGAAGGTCCGCCACTCGACTGCTTTTCAACATTGAGAGAACCACGGGCGGGACACCCGTGCCACGAGATCACTTGATCTCTGTGATCACCGACGTCTTGGCGACAAACCGCACGCCGGACCAGTACTGGTCCATCTCGTGCGTGGAGTTGTCCACGAGGCCATCCTTCTGAGCGATGACCCGCGCGCCTTCCATCGTCACGTCGCAGGAGAAGCCCGAGGTCTTGCTCGGCCACGCCCCCCAGAGCGCGCCCGACGGCCGCATGAGCTTGGCGAGCTGGCTGAACCGCCGGCTGAGTGTGTTCTGGTTTGGAACAAACAGGACCGCAAGATCAAACCCGGCCCCGCGCATCGCGGAGTGACGAAGCTCGACCGATTCCGGAAGCGGCCCGAGCTTGTCCGGAAAGTACGACGGGGCGTCAATCAGGACGACGACTTGCGTGCCGCCGATCCCGAGCTTCTTGGCGAGCGCACCGACCGGGGTCGCGGCCACCTTGGGGGTGACGGCCTTGGCGGCGGCGGGCTTGGTAACGACCTTCGCTGGCTTGGCGGCCTTCACCGACTTCCCGGCTGCGGTGCGGCCGGCGGGCTTGGACTTGGCTTTGGTGGTGGTTGGCATGGGGAGGGATTTTATGCCGCTCAACGCAGCCCCGCCCTGCGGAGTCGAAAAATCGTTTCCTCACGCCTTTGGGGCGTCACACCCCCCGCCAGCTCCGCTGCAGGACGCACCCAAACCGCTGTTTTCGGGTCCGGATCGCGGGGAAACTCATATCTCGGGATCACATGCCAGTGAACATGGGCAAGCTGATTTCCAAGGCACTCGTAGTTGATGCGTCGGGGTGTGAAGGCCTCCACGATCGCCGCAGCGGTTCGGGCCACATCCTCAGCCAGTTGCGCCTGCCGCGCTATCGGGAGCATGTGCAGGTGCTCGTGATGCTCCTTCATCAGCAGCACGCACCATCCCTCATAGGGCTGATGGTCGTGCAGCACCACGAATGACTCGGAGAGTTCGGCGATGAAAGAGGGATTGGTGCCGGCGCGAATCTCGGCGATCCGTTGGCAGGCGGGGCAGTCGGTCATGCCCTCAGAATATGGGAGGTCGCGGCTGCTGTGGATGGGTGCGGAGAATCTGCAGCAATCGGCGGTCGGGAGCCGATCTGGACGATTGAGCGCAAGAACCGCGCGGCCTTCTGAGGTTGGAGAGGGAACTGGCCGCGCAATCGGGTACTCGTACGACGGATGCACACCCCATGAGCACGCGCGGATCGACTACAAACGGATCGACGCTGAACACGCACAGCGGAACACAGCCCATCGCCGAGCAGGACGCGGCGGTGAACGGCGTGTTTCTATCGCCGCGCGTGGTCGACCGGCGCGCGTACGGGGAACTGGCCGAGGACCTGCGCGATCTGGTGCGTCAGGCCTCCAGCGAGCGGGCCGCGATCACCGGGATGCTCGACCAGGCCGGAAAGGCGACGCAGGAGCTTCGCCAGCGCGAGCAGGCCCAGCAGGGGAACATCGAACTCACGGCCCGCGCGCTCAAGACCATGGACGACCGCTCCGCCCGCATCGAGCGGCTTCTCATCCAAGCAACCGAGCAGTCCAAGGTCTTTGAGAAACTCGAATCCCAAGCGGCAACACTGATTGATACCAAGATCGAGACCCTCGAATCACGACTGCAAGCCGTGACCGCCGGAGCGACAGCCCAAGCCGAAGCGCTGGAGGAACGAGTCCGGCGCGCCTCGCGCGAGTTGGAGCAACGCATCGAGGCGATCCGGCGCGACGCCACTTCGATTGCCGGACCGGCGCAGGAGGCGCTGGAGCGCGCGTGCGAGCGGGCGGCCAAGATGGCCGGCACAGGCTCGGGTTCGCTCGGCGACCTCGTAACTCGTGGTGAGCGCGTGGCGGAGACCGCCGGCGGCATCGCCAGCACGCTGGAATCCGCCGCAGCTCGCGTGCAGCAGGACCGGGAAGCCATCTCCGAAATTCAGCAGAAGGCCGAGCAGGTCGAGCGGACCCTGAGCGCGGCCCGCGCCCGGCTGGACCAGCAGCAGACCGAGAGCGTGAACAAATCGCAGGAGGCCATCGACGGAGTGCAACTCATGCTCGCGCAGGTCCGCGAGCAGACCAGCGCGGCCCGCGGTGACAGTGCCAGCGCGGTCGCCGAACTCCGTGCCGTGATACAGCAATCCATCGATGCCCACAACACCACCTCGCTGGCCATCAAGGTGCTCTCCAAGACCATCGAGCAGGCCAAGGGCATCACCGATCAACTCGAACCCTGGCGAGCCGTACTCGGCGGGCACGAGCCGGGACAGATGCCCGAGCCCATCCGCAAGCTGATCGAGGGCGTACGCAATGAGCTGACGGGTGAACTCGCCAGCATCGCCGGAGCGTTGCGGGCCGCGGCGGAGAGCGCGGACCGTACCGGTCGCTCGCTGGGCAGCGTGCCGATCCAGACCACGCGTCCGGCACCGATGGCCCCCCACTCATCATCCACACCGAATACCCCGCCGCAGGCGGCTGCTCTTGGTGCCTCTGCACTTCCAGCGGCTTCCCCCACCACTTCCACGCCGCCCATCGGGGGCGAGCGCGTGGCCCCGGTCGTCGTGACTGGCCATCCGCTCATTGCCGCCCGCGTACACACCCGCCCGGACCTGCCGGAGCCGGACCAGTTGATCGGGCGGTAGCACCGACCCGATCCGGCGCGGCCTCCACCACTCGCGGCGATATATGAATGAAAAAGACCCAGGGATACGTCCCTGGGTCTTTGTGTTTATTGAAGTGTCCTGCCCGATCAGGCACGGTTGAGAACGACGCGCTGGATGAGCGATGCTGAGGACTGCGAGCCGAGGTAGAACACGGTGTGGGCCGCGTTGTCCGAGAGGCCAGCGAGGGTGCGGGGGGCGGTTGTGAAGGCATATCCGCCGGTCGCGGCTTGGGCCACCGAATCCGAAGCCATGACGGGGATCGGCGTGGCCGCACTGGTGATGGAAGTCTCGAAGCGGACCCCGACCAGCTCGCCGACGCGGCGGGCAACAGCCCCCGTGAGAGCGTTGACGAAGCGATCAATGCCCGCGGTGGAGGGCTCGAAGCCGAGATCCGCAAGCGAGGAGACGAAGACGACGGCCTGGTCGTTCTTGTCCACGTTGAAGAAGTCCACCTTCTGGCTGGCACCGAAGGTCTGGTTGTTGAAGAACGCGCTGGGCTCGACGTTGCCGGCGAGGATGACGGTGGAGAAGTTCTGGTGGGCGAAGTCGTTGGGATTGGTGGAGAAGTTGATGTTGACGTTGGCCGCCGTGAACAGGGCGTTCAAGCTCGACAGCAGGTTGGTGAGGATGTAGGAATCAACGCTCTGGCCGTTGATCTGGCCGGTGAAACCGATGACCGCGCTGCTGAATGCGTTGAGCTGCGTGGTGATCTTGTCGCCCGCTTCCAGCCAGTCGATCAGACCGCCCTGGGTTTCCAGCAGCACATTCTGCGAGGTGGTGACGACCGAGCCGGTTCCCTGCTGGACGATTTCCAGGGTGTAGTCCGAGCGGATCGCGCCCTGCACATACAGCGAGTACGCGGCGGGCACCCCCGCCGAGACGCCCTGAGCACCGGGAACGATGAACTCCATGAAGAAGTCGCCGTTTGCGTCGTAGCCGTAGCTGTTGCGACCGTCGGTGGTGGTCTTGGTGGGCTGGCCACCGATGGGAAGGAAATCGCTGGTGGAAGCGACGAGTCGCCCGTTGGCGAAGCCGGTTCCGGCGGGAGTCTCGAAGATGGCAAACTGTGCTTGGCCGAGCAGATCCTGGCCGCCAGCCGTTGCGCCCAGAGCGCGGGTGGTGCGATTGCCAGTGACTTCCGGAGAGAGGCCAATGTTCGAACCGGTTCTGGTGAGACGGAAGGTGGCCCGAATCTTGGTCCCGGCGGCCAGCGGCTGGCCGTTGTTGATGGAGAACACGTCCACGTCGGGCGAGACCTCATCGGGCACACCGGTCGCACCGGGAAGGCCGATGGAGGAGTTGATGTTGGTGAAGATGCGATCGTTTGCGGAGCCGAACGTGCCGTTCGGGGCCGCGCTGCGGGTGATCGTCCAGCCCTGACTGTTGACGCCGCGGACGAAGGCACCCGTGGTGTTGGGGCCATTGGGGCCAGCGGTCAGCTTGAAGACCCAGTCGCCCTGGGTGAAGGTCGCCAGATCGTCGGCGTTGCCGAAGATGCCGTCCACACCGGCGAAGACGATCGGGGTGGGCGGGTTGACCAGAGCGGACGCGGTGCCCGAAGCGGTATCCCCAACAAAGCCGGTATTCCCATCGTCAAACACTTCCAGCGAGAAGGAGTACAGCCCGAACGCGCCCGCGACCGGGTCGTTATCGGCGATGGTGTTGGTATCGGCGATGTCAACGCCGGTGAGCGAGCCGGCGACGACGATGTAGTAGGTGCCGGTCTGCGCGATGAGGTATTGATCCTCGCTGGTGGTAGTGAAGTCCTGCGAGATGTTGTTGGGCAGACGAACCACGGCGGTGCCGGGCGCCCCGCCAGTTGGCCCAAAGGGAGAGTTGGTCGCGAGATTCACGCCCGTGGAGCTGAAGATGCCGCGGATGGCACCCAGCGCGGTTCCGGACATCTGCCCCATGCGGAGCACCTGACCGGCGCGGAGAGTGATTCGGTACACATCCACATCGCCGCCGAGAGCGAAGGTGTCCGGATCGGTGTTGGGGTGGTCGCCGATGCTGCCGCGAACGGTGAAGGACTTGTTGGTGTCCGGCAGCGAACCCACCCCTGCGTTGGTGTGCAGCACAAGGTCCAGATCGGTCCCGGGGTAGAAGGAGATGTTGGTGTCCGTCGTCGGGCGACCGGCGGTGATCTTGTCGCCCGCGTCGCCGACGACCACGTTCCGGGCGAAGTCGTCGCCGGGCTGGCCGTTGGCATCGCCATCCAGGATCGATGCCTGCGTGGAGCCGCGGAGGACCGCGGCGTTCAGGATGAACTGATACACACCGGGGCCGGGGATGCCGGGCGTCTGCGGCAGGCCGCGCTCCGTGACGGTGCGGGAGAAGATCACCTTGACGGTGTTCTTGGCCTTGTCATACTCGAGCGAGTAGTCGGTGCCCTCGGCCAGGCCGATGGTCGTCGCGCCGCTGTTGCGAAGCTCAACAACCGAGAGAGCGCCCGAAAGCGTGGAGACATCGATCGACTGGTTGAACACGATCGAGGCCGTGAAGACGCGGCTGGCCTCGGTCACGAACAGGTCGAGGACACGCACGGGAACGGCCACCGCCGCGATGCGATCCACCTTGAAGTTCGCGGTGCCGGTGAACGGCGAGCCGCCGACGGTCACGGTGCCGATGGTTCCGGTGGAGAGAATGCGGTACTGCTGGCTGTTGAGATTCGACCCGACCAGGTTGCCGGTGATGGTGACGGTTCCGATGGAAGAACGCCCCGCCGCGGCGACCACGTCGGCCGAGCCGAGGAACCCGCTGGGGCCGCGGAGCACGCCCGCACCCACATCGGACTTCTGGAAGTTGCCGTTCACGGTGAGAGCGTTGATGGAGCCGGAGCCGACGACATCCGCGTCGCGCCCGGTGCCGCCGAAGTTGGCATCGTGGCCGAGGTCCGCACCGCCGAGAATCTGCGACTCGGTCGCGTTGCCATTCACCACCACCGAGCCGATGGAGGTGCGTGCGGAGATGCGTCCACCGAGCATGGTGCCGGTGGTGACGGTGCCGATGGAGAGGCCGGAGCGGACGCCGCCGTTGTTGAACGAACCGGCCGTGAGCGACGGGATGCCGCGATCACTGGAGAACGCGCCGGAGACGGCACCGGAGATGGAGACAGTAGAGACGTTCAGGAAATCCACGAACGCGTCATTCTCCACCGCAGAGCGGCCCAGATCGCCATTGACGGTCAGTGAGCCGACCACCCGCCCGCGGAGCGTGCCCGCGAGCAGACTCGCGGTGGTGATCGAAGAGACATTGCCGCCGGAGCCGAACAGGCCGCCGAGGGCGTCGATGGTGCCGAACGCCATCGTGTTGACATCACCGTTGATGAACACGTTGGAGTTTCCACGGAGCGTGCCGCCGACCGAGAGCGTGCCCAGCGCGGAGCTGGCGTTGCCCAGCACCGTCAGCGAGGTGAGGAACGTGCCATTGGGGACGATGGTCAGCGAGGAGGCCGTGGTGGTGTTTGCCAGACGCAGACGCCCGGTGGCGGGGTCGTAGAAGGCGCGACCGGGGCCGCTGATGGTGGCGCGGCCACGCTCGCCGGAGGGAAGCTGGAAGAGGAACGAAACGCCGTTGGCGAGTTCAACCTCTGTCCCGGTGCTGTTGGTGGCGACCGTGGCCGGGTCCGACGCGGGGAGTGTGCCGCCGCGAACGATTCCCGCCGAGGTGGAGCCCAGCGTGCCGGCCGCAAACGCCGAGACGTTCACAATCGCCCCCGCGGCGAAGACGTTGTCCACGGTGGATCGTCCCGGGGCGGAGAATGAGGAACTGGTGTTGTATGTGCCCGCCGCGCTGGGCGCGATACCAGCACCGACCACCGAGTTTACGACCCTGCGGCCGTTAAAGTTGACGCTGCCGATGGAGCCGCTCTTGACGGTGTCGGTGTTGGCGCCGGTGCCGCCGACGCGACCGTCGGCACCGAGATCAATGATGCCCGCCAGCACGGCGACGGCACCCGTGAAACCGCCGAGCACGACACTCTCGATGCGGTCGCCCGCAACGATGGCGTTGTTCAGCCCGGTGGTGAGCGAGTCGTTGCGGGTTTGCAACACCACGTTCACGGAGCGGATGGTGGTGCCGGCGATGATCTGGCTCTCGGTGAGCGAGCCGCGCTCGACAAACACGTGGTCGATCGAGCCGCCCGCCTTGATGGTCACGCCGTCCACGCCGGGCGTGCGGATGACATCGGGCGGCAGCTCATTGCGGAGCGTGTCGCCCTGCGCGGCACGGAAGTTGCGCCGCCATGAGGCGATGCCGATCTGGCTCTTGAATCCGAAGGCATCCACCAGCAGGTCCAGCCCGCCGATGTCGCCATCCACCAGCACATCGCCCAGCAGGTCGCCGCCGATGAAGGTGAGCTGGCTGAGGTTGCCGTTGTTGACGGTGATGGCATGGCCGGGGCGGAAGGAGCCGCGGTTGAAGGTGATGGTGCCGATGCCACCGGATCGCGAGGTGATGTTGCCGTTGAAGTCGGAGTTCAGTTGCAAGGCGTTGATGCGCCCGAACACAAGGATGTCGCTGGTGGCGACCTGATCAAAGCCGGGACGCATGTCTACACGCCCGGTGGTGATCGTGCCGGTGATGCTTTGGCCCACGAGCACATCGGAATAGATCTGGCCGTTCTGGGCCGTGATGTTGACCACGTTGCCACGCAGGTCCAGGTCCGGGTTCACCAGCGAGATGGCGCCGATGTTTCGGGTGGCGAAGATCGTTCCCGTGTCGCCCAGAATAGAGAGTTCCACGAGCAGATCGCGACCGGCGTTCAGGTTCGCCAGGCCGCCGTTGTTGGCGCGAACATCGTCGTTGCGGGTGATAATGCGCCCGCTCACGTCGTTGGTCACAGAGGTGACGGTTCCGATGTTGCCCGACGAGGTGATGTCCGCGTTCAGCGCGTTCTGGGCGCGAACCAGGTCCACCCGGCCGTCCGGGCCCGACGAGTTCAGGAAGAGCTGCGTGATCTCATCGCCCGCCGTCACCGATTCCACGGGACCGGCGACCAGCAACGAGGCGGAGCGGATGCTCGAGCCTGCGCTCAGATCGATGAGCCGCCCGGATTCGACACTCACCGAGCGGATGTCGTTCACGGCGCGAATGCTGGTGGTGATGTTCACCACCGCGAAGTTGCTGCGCTGGATGTTCCGTGCCGCGGCTTGGCCAAGCAGCGAGCCGCCCAGTTCCACGGTCAGATCCGAGATGTCGCCGGCCAGACCGTTGGTCTGCAGCGTGGTGAGATCACGGCCGGTGGAGATCAGATTCGGATACGCCTCGGCAGGGGTGCCCAGGCGGGTGCTATTGCGGAACTCGTCGGCGGTGATCGCGCCGATCGACGTGCTGACGCGGGTGATGGTCGCGTCGTACGCGCCGCCGGTCAGCGTGATCGCGGCGAGATTGAGCGCGGCCACATCGCTGCGGAACAGATCCGTGTTGGTGCCCAAGATTGTGTCGATGTCGCCCGTGAGGATGTTGCCGTCAGGAACGCGCAGACCCTGCCAGAAGTCGTCCAGCCCGCCGACATAAAAGAACGCCGTGTCGTAGCGCGAGTTGGTCGCTTCCACACGCCCAATGCCCATCAGAGGAGGATTGAGCAGCGTCGGGGTGGCCACCGAGGTGCCCAGTTGCGTCAGCGTCGCGATGTTCGCGGCCATGATGACGCCCTGATCCACGGAGTTCTGGATTCGCCCGCCGCCGAAGATGACACGGACGATCGAGGTGTCCGCCACGATGCTGGCCTGCGCGAAGGGCCCAGGGCCGGTGCCGCGGAGACCATCGCCCGTGTCGATGGTGCCGATGGCCACGGCATACACGTTGCCCTCAATGCCCTGGAAGCCGCCCTGGGGCGTGATGCCATCGGCGTTGGCAACCAGGTTGAGCAGGTGACCGCCCTGAACGATGACATCGCCGACGGTGCCGTTGACGCGGACGTCTTCCAGATCGCCGGTGCGAACGATGACGCCGTTCAGATACGGATCGATGGGTGAGCCGACATCCTCAAGGTACGAGACCGTGGGGAACTGCGGGGATGCGAACCCGGGGTTGGTGATCGGTGTGAAGATGGGCCCGGGCACGTACCAGTTGTTGGAAGCCCCGCCGCCCGCCACATTAATGGAGAGCGGATTCAGCACGATCGGACCACGGACGTTGCTGTTCGCGCCCGTAATGCCCAGGAACGGGCCGAGCAGCGCCTGGCTGGCGGTGCTGAGCTGCGTGCGTCCGAGCTGACCGGTGATATTGATCGCGCGCAGTCTGAGGGCGTCGATCGCGACGATGTCGCCATCGGGCGTGGTGTTGGTAATGGAGTCCAGCGTACCGGCGAGCTGATTGATGCGGCCGACGTCGATCTGCGTGGTGCCGCTGATGTTGATCGTGGGATTCGGCGCCGGTGTCGCGGGCGCGGTGCCACCCGCCCCCGCCGACAGGGCGTTGAGCACATCGATGCGTCCGATGGAAACGATGCCGCCGGTGTTTCCGGAAATCGAGAGCGCGGCCCCGCCGAAGAGCGCGGTGTCGATGCGCGCGATGGCATAGCCGCGCGAACCGTTGATGCGGAGCAACTGGATGTCCATGAACGAACCGAATCGCTCGTCTGCGGCACCGATGGCCGGCTCCGGACCGCCGTTGAGGGCGATGGTCACGGTTGCGCCCGCGTCATCAACCACCTGATAGCTGTTGCCGTATGTCACGCGGACGGCGTTGTTCAGGTTGCCGATGATCAACTGGGCATACGAGACAAACCGAACATCCGAACCGTCGCCAACGCTGATGTTGGGCGCGCCATCCATAATGTTGGCGGGGAACTCGCTGCCTGCGCCGTCGTTGTTGGAACCGACAATGATCTGGTCGATCTGCGACCCGGATGACGTTCGGATGGTCACACCAGTGCCATCGTTAAACGAGCCGTGCATGTACGCGCCAATGAGGATCCGCCCGATGTCGCCGCGCAGGCCGGGAACCGTCCCGGTCTGGATGCTCACGGTGCCGTCACGCGCGTCACCGGCCGTGGGGAACTGCTCGATGGCCATGCCGCCCTTGATATCCAGCAGCGAGATGCTCCCGCCCACACGGATGTCCGCGTTGTACAGGTCGCCGTTGAAGATGCTCGCAGCAACCGTGCCGGTGACGAGCGTGCCCAGATTCCCGCGCACCAGCAGCTGCGCGCCGTTCACGCTTCCGCCCACTGTGACGTTGTACAAGTTGCCGGGAACGCTGATCGTGGACGGGCCCCAGCCCAGATATCGCCTGAAGGGAAGCTCAATCATGCCCGCCGACGCGGCCAGACCCACCGCGATATCCGTAGTATCCGATGTGCCGCCCGCGGAAGTGAAGTAGCCGGTGCCGATCCGCGCCGATCCCATGTCTCCCGCGGCGAGCGTGAACACGTATGGGTTTGAGCTCCCCACCGAGCCCGACCCAGTGCGGAACGCGCCCAGCGTGACCGGGGCCATGCCCGAAACCGTGATCTGATACTGCGCCTCGGTCGGCGTCGACTGGTTCACATTGGAATTCACCACTAGGTAATACACATCCGAGTGGTCGGGCGTGAATCGCAGCACGCTGCTGAAGGTGTTGGTTCCGGTCGGGCCGCGCCCGCGCTCGCCCGCGTCCAGTGCGGCGATCACGCGCCCGTCGCGATCGACCACGCGCACGTAATCCAGCAGAGCCAGTGGTGCGGCGATGACCACCTCGCGGCTGGAATCGGCCGGGAAGGCGTACACATCCGCCGAGTCAAAGCCGCTATTCACGGGATCGATGCCGTTGACCGCGCCGAAGATGCGCACCGAAGTTCCGTTGTAGCCGACAAACTCCGCGCTGCCCAGCATGTCGTTGCGGTAGTAGCCGATACCGAACGGAATGGCCTGACCATTGCCGCCGATGTTGCCGGCCCAGTCCGGGCCCGCGTTGAT
>JBKJOD010000112.1:0-6646 GCA_046593245.1 Phycisphaerales bacterium | reverse complement strand
ACGACGGTGCCGGGCACGGCGCGGGTGATGGAGACGAGGGGGAGGGGCATGGGGAATCGTTCGCTGGACGCCGACGTGGGAGTAGATCAGTTTGTGATTCGGAAGCCCATCTGGCTCAAATGCCAAAGCAGGCACGGGCCTCGGATTCTGTAATTGCTTGCGCGAGAGCGATGGCGGCGTCTTGCGGGGTGTCGGCGCGCCGCCGCCCCACCGCCGCCTGAATCGAATCCTGCGGCTCCGCCCGCACGATCGGCACATCGGATCCGAACCAGAGCAGGCCCGATCCATCTGCGCCGGCGGGCGTACACCCGGAGTCGATCAGCTCGCGCAGCGGCAGCACGCGATCCAGGCGGTGGGGGAGTTGTCGCGTCAGCACATCGATGTCGGTCAGCAGGTGGCATGGCTGCACGCTGCACACCACGTTCAGCTTGGCGAAGCGCGGCACATCCTGCTCGTCGATGAGTTCGCAGTGTTCGATGCGGAGGGAAGGCGACGAGGGAACAAGGGATCGAGGGATCGAGGATCCAGCTTGATCCCTCGATCCCTTGTTCCCTTGATGCCTCTCCCATTCATCCAGCACCATCCGCACCGCCCCATCACCGATGGCATGGACGGCCAGATGCAATCCCAGCGAAGTCGTCAGCTCCAGCGACCGTGACACTTCCGCCGGCGTCGCCATCATCTGCCCCAGCGGTAGCCCCTCCAGTGGCTGTTTGTACGGCGCAAGCATCAGCGCCGTGCGGCTGTTCAGCGTCCCATCCGCGAACAGCTTGCCCCCCGCGAGTCGCACCCGCTCGCTCTCCCACCGGGCGCGCTGGGCGTGGACGCCTTCGAGCTTGGTCACGTTCGGATACAGCAGCACGCGATCCACGGGCAGTTCGCCGGCGCGCTCCAGCCCCGCCAGCACCGGGCCGAGCCACTCCTGGCTGTGCATGTCGTGGACTTCGGTGTAGCCAAGCGCCTTCAGCGCGGTCAGCCCCGCGAGCACATGGGCGCGAATCTCATCGCGTGTCGGCTCCGGCGCGGCCTCCCACACCTTGTACGCCGCGTGTTCCAACAGCAGTCCGGTCGCCGCGCCCTCGGCATCCACGCATACCACGCCCTTCGGCGGCACGGGTTGTCCGGCGCGAACGCCGCCCGCGCGCATCGCGCTGGTGTTGGCCGCCGCGGCGTGATGATCGAACGACATGATCACGCACGATCTGTGCGACGCGGCACGATCCAGCTCCAGCAGCGTCGGCCAGCGTCGCTCCGGCCAGGATTCAATGCGAGCGCCGAGCATCCGCACCCATCCCCCGGCGCGAACCTCCGCCGCGGCGTCGCGCACGCGATCCAGACACTCCGCGAGCGACCCGCAGTCCGCAAGATTCGGTAGCGCAAGTGACTGCCCATACGCAGCGATGTGTGCGTGATGCTCGCGCATGTCAGCCGGCTCCCTTGGCTGATGCGCCGCTCGAGCCGCCGCCGAGCAGGCGATCGATCTCCTCCTGGCATCGCGCCGGTGTCGCGGCCTCGATGCCGGGCGGGAACTCCAGCCGCACGATTCCGAACCGAGCACGAACATCAATGCCGTATGGATCGGCACCGACGCAGAGTGGATCGGTGACGAGCGTGGCCGCGTGTTGCTTGCACGCCGCGGCGAGCGCGACGCGATCCGCATTCGCCCGGCGGATCAGCCCGTACTCCTCCCTACCAAATGGGTTGGGTACCTGCACATCCTCTATAAGGAAGACGGCGGTGCCAGTCTTGACCCCCTCAATCTCGCCACGGACCCAGATGGAGAGGGAAGTTGAACCGTGATAGGCCTTCCACCGATCGACCGCCTCCGATGCCTCGGGACGGTCAATCGGGCGAGGGTTCACCACGGCCTGCATGTCCCAGTCGCTTTCGGCGGGGAGCCAGAGAAGGAGGGAGTTGATGTCATCGGAGGCAAAGCCGGGCTCAACGGGCATAACGACCTGCCCCGTGGCGGCCTCCAGCACGAACTTCACCTCGGAAACCCGCTCGTGATGCTGCAAGGTGGCGCGATGATGGCGACGCAGAGCGCGAATGCCCGCGCTCCGGTCATCGGCGAGGATGTCATCGAGGGCGCGGTCGGACATTGATGGATGATAGTGCGCCAGCCCAAAAATAACGCGAGGCCGGCTCGAGCCAGCCCCGCGAAATTCGGCGCTCCAGGGGCCCGGGCTACGCCGCCCGAAAGGCCCTGAGATAATCTCATGTGCTGCCGCTCGGCAGCGAATACGAAACACTCTGACTCTGCGAATGAACTGGTTGTGCCGGCGCGGCCCGAAGGCCGCGGCCGGCGGTTTCGAAGTGGAATCACCTCAAGGGTGATCGATCACTTCTTCTTCTTGGTGGACTTCTTCTTGCCCTTCTTCTTTGCAGCTTTCTTCTTAGCCATGATCAGGTTCTCCTCGAACAGAAACGGTGTCTACGGGTCTCGAGCGGCTTTGGAGCGCCGAAAAATCTCCAAAGTCAACGTGGTGTATCGGAACATACCGCACACCCACTTGAGCAATCATGCATCACGATACAGTGAGTGCAAGGAGGAAAGCAAACACTGTGGACAACTTCTCTACGTCAATCGTCGTCTTCGGTTCCGGTCGGATGGGTTCTCGCATCGCCGCGCTCGCGTGCGACGATCGCGCCTTCGATCTCCGCGCGTGCGTCACGCACGATCGCTCATCGCGCCTCGGTGCCATCGTCTGCGAGCGCGGCGCGAACACCACGCCGCCCAACTCCGCATCTGATTCGGGCGCAACCGACAGCCGGCGCGTCGTGCTTGAAACCGCAAAAAACGCCGAGAAAACAGCCGGTTTTGCCGATGTTGTCATCGACTTCTCTTCCGAGTCCGGTCTGCATGATTCCATCGCGCTCGCAGGAGCGCTGAACGCCGCGCTGCTGGTCGGAACCACCGGTCTCTCACCCGCATCCATCGATGCGCTCACGCTCGCGTCGCGCGAGCGCGCCGTGCTGCTCGCGCCCAACACATCGCTCGGTGTCGCCGCGCTGTCGGTTCTCGTTCAGCAGGCGAGCAAAATCTTTGGGTCCGAGTACCACTGCTCGATCGTTGAATCGCATCACGCGATGAAAAAAGATGCGCCGTCGGGCACCGCGCTCCGCCTCGCGCAGGCCGCGCGAGATGCCGGACACGCACTCCGCGATGATCAGATCATCGCGATGCGCGGCGGCGATGTCATCGGTGAGCACACCGTCCGCTTCGCTGGCCCGGGTGAGTACATCGAACTCACACATCGCGCAACTTCGCGTGACCTCTTCGCGCGCGGTGCGCTCCGCGCCGCGGCCTGGCTCAAGGGCAAGCCGCCGAAGTGGTACACCATGCACGATGTCCTCGGGTTGCCCCAGTGATCGCGACATGATCGCAGCACGATCGCGTGCGATGTCCGCGCGTTCGTGCGCACAATTCTGCCGCGCACTGCAAAGATTCGATCCGATTTTGCACTCAACTCGTGGTCAAGACGCGAAAAAAGCACCAATGCACGATCGTGAGAGATCGCAGCATGATCGTGCGCGACGAGTTTCGCCACTTCGGCGCGTTATTCGCGCTCGCACGCGCTGCTGCGAGGTGTCATGCGGGTGTATTCGCTACGTCTGCGCAGCTCTTGGTGGCGCATCCAACTTCGCTCACGGCGTGCGGGCCACGCGCGGCGTGCGACGCACGTTCAGCACCGGCGGCTCGCGCTCCGGTTTCTTCGTGCCGTCCGCCGCCATCCCCTTCGCCCCCTCCGCGCCATCCTTTATAGAGCCATTCTCACCATCTTTGTTGTGCTTCGGTTTGGGTACATCCATCGCCAGCTCGCGCCACTGGATGGAACTGATGGAAACCCGGTTCACCGCGTTGTACATCGCCGTCGCCTGCTCGTCGGTCATCGAGATCGGCACCCGCGCCCGCACCACGCCCTGATACGGGTTGTACCAGAACGCCGCCTTTTTCTCATCCAGCGTCATCCGAACCAGCGGGTGCAGCAATCCCGCTTCCTCCTCGCCCGCGATCTCCACCCACGGGCGATCCTCACTCACCACCAGATTCTGCGGCGGATCAAGCTCAAACCACGCCGGATCCACCGTCACCGGCCACCCGCGCGCGTTGAGCTCGCCCGTCTTGGTCGCCGCGTGGAAACGCACCTCGCGCTCCAGCCGCTGCGTGTCCGCCGTGGTCTTGTCCAGCTTCGCCTGCTCCTCGCGTTTTTCCTGCTGCCACCACACCACACCGGAACCCAGCCCGATGAGCAGCACCAGCAACGCGATGTCACGAATCCAGCGCATGCGATACTGATCGACCTTCGCACGCGCTCGCTCGCTCATCATCACATGCGCGCGCCACAAACGCGCTTCGACTTTCACGGATTCATCATGTACGCCGCGAATGCGGGCGTGTTATCGCCCGTCACCACACGCGCATTCCGTCAGCTCGGCTCAAGCTGGCCGTTTCCGCACCCCGTTGCGGGGAGTTTGTGCGGCTTTGCGCGCGCAAAGCCGCACAACTTCGGACCCCGCTTTCCATTTTCCAAAGATTTTTTTCAACCAGTCCTGACAAGGACTTGCGCCGAATTCGACCTCCGACTTGTGCGGCTTTGCGCGCGCAAATCTGCATCTCGGCCCCTGGGTGGAAGCGGACTTTTTTCCCCGCCTCCTCAAACCCCCTCCCCCGCCCAGGAGTTCCGCCATGCCCCGCACCACGCACCCCCCCTTCACCGAAGCCGCCCGTCTCATGCTCGCTGATGGCCGCGCCATTTCGCGCACCACCGTGCAGCAAATGGCGGATCAGCAGCAGCGCGATGCATCGCGCCTCGCCGTGCTCTGGGCCTACTACCGCAACCCCATGCGTGCCGGTGCGATCACCTCCGGCGCACGCTCATACATGCTCGCCCAGGAGTGCGGCCTGCCTCCCCGCATTCTCGGTGCGTGGGACCGTCGCTCCCCCGCCGCGCGTGCCATCGCGGATGACCGCATCGCCGGTCGCAAGGAAGTCGTCATTGAGAACGACATCGCCTGGCGCATCCAGACCATGGTGGACTTCATGTTCGGGCGCCCCATCACCATCGCGAGCGCCGCGAGCGATCCGACTCTCCGCGAAACCATCCAGCAGGTGCTCGCCGCCACCTGGGATTCCAGCGGCGGCATCGCGCTCCTGCAAGACATCGCCCTGATGGGCCACGTCTACGGCCACGTCGATCTGCTTGTGCGTGCCGCGCCGCAGACGACCAATCCCGACGACATGCCAACCGACCAGCCAACCGACCAACTCCAAACCCTCGGGGACGCAGTGGGGGACTCACAGGACGCGACGCCGCGGGTGCGGGCAGCGAGTGGCAACGCTCACTCCACGTCGATCGTCGAGCGCGCCACCAACCGCGTGCGCATCGACCTGATCGAACCGCCCCGCGGCGTCGCCCTGCTGAGTGCCCACGACTATCGCGCCATCGACGCCTACCTCATCCGCACGCAGCGCGATTCCCGCGATGACGCATCGTCCGATGCTCCGATGCTCTCGAATGCCGCTCGCCTCGCCGCGTCCCGAATCCTCAACTGGATGCGCAGCACTTCACCCGCCGATGCCACCTCCCGCCCCGCGAGCATTACCACCACCGAGCTCTTCGCCGGCCCCATGCGCCAGGTCTACGAAACCAACCCCGACGGCGAAACCCGTCTCATCGCCGAAGAGCCGTCGCTCGTCGAAGCCCGCCCGCACGATGCCCCGCCCATCGTTCACATCCAGAACATCTCGCAACCCTTCGAGTATTCCGGCGTCGGCGAGGTCGAGCCGCTCATTCCGCTCCAGGATGAACTGAACACCCGCCTCTCCGATCGCGCCAACCGCGTCACCCTCCAGTCCTTCAAGATGTATCTCGCCAAAGGCCTCGACGGCGCGGCCTCCATGCCCGTCGCCCCCGGCACCATCTGGACGACTGACAACCCCGACGCCGAGATCACCGCCTTCGGTGCCGACGCTGCCAGCCCCAGCGAGGACAGCCACATCGAACAAGTCCGCGAGGCCATGGACAAAATCTCCGCCGTTCCCCCCCTCGCCAGCGGCGTCGTCCGCGCCAAGATCGGCAATCTCTCCTCGGAGAACGCCCTGCGCATCACGCTCCTCGGCCTGATGAGCAAGACGAATCGCAAACGCATCACCTACGGCCGCGGCATCATCGCCGCCAGCCAACTCATCCTCGAAGCCCTGCACCGCCACGGCATCCTGCACACCACCGAGCGCGACCGCGCCCTTCGCATCGACTGGCCCGACCCCATCCCGCGCGACGAGCAACTCGCCCTCCTCGCCGCGCAGAAGAAGGTCGATCTCGGCGTCCCTCGCGAGCAAGTGCTGAGCGAACTCGGCTACTGACGTGGCATGGGCCTTCGCCTCCGTGGCATGGGCTTTCCAGCCCATGTTCGGGCCGCCGCGGCCCGAGTCTTCTCCACCTCAGTCCACCGCACACATCACATTCACATACCCCACACGCACGGGCGAGTAAGCCCATGCGACCCAAACAAAGGAGCCACCACATGTCCACGACCACCACCGCCGATCCGACCGCCACAACCACAACCGAAACACCCGCACCCACTCCCCCTCCCACCCCCGACCCCATCACCACCCTCCAATCCGAACTCGAACGCACCC
>JBKJOD010000029.1:0-8852 GCA_046593245.1 Phycisphaerales bacterium | reverse complement strand
GTCTCCGCTCGCGCACCGCCATTCATCGCGACTATCTCACCCGCCAGTGTGCCGAGCCCTTCAACGATGCCGCGCGCACAGTCTCCAAGCACCTGCTTTCCGTGCTCTTTCTGGGTCCGGATGATCCCGTGCCTCTCATCAAGTCCCAGCCGATGGTGCCGGAGATCAAGCCCAACGGGAAGACCCCCGCTCGCTCCGGCACGCCATCCTCTACGTCATCCTTGAATGGTTCCGAGCTGCGCCCCAAAGGCGACGCATCCGCAAGCAATGGCGCGCCGGCACACGCGGCCCCCGTGACACCACCCGCCGCGCCGAAGTGGGAACTGACCGAGTCCAACAACCGCTCCGACACCGACTCGCTGGTCATCAACCCCGATTACAGCTTCGAGAACTTCGTCCTCGGCCCCACCAACCGGCTCGCCCACGCCGCCGCGCTGGCCGTCGCCGCCAATCCCGGGCGCGCGTACAACCCATACTTCGTCCACGGCGGCGTCGGCCTGGGCAAAACCCACCTCCTGCAGGCGATCTGCCTTCGAATCAAAGAGCAGAATCCCCAGACTCGCATCTTCTACACCTCGTGCGAGGGCTTTATCACGCAGTTCGTGGACGCCGTACAGGCCGGCGAGATGTCCGCATTCCAGCATCGCTTCCGCGATGTTGATCTTCTCATCATCGACGATGTGCACTTCCTCTCCAAGCGCGATCGCACTCAGGAAGAGTTCTTTCACACGTTCAATGCCCTCTTCCAGCAGCACCGCCAGATCGTCCTCAGCTCCGATGCCCCCCCCGAAGACATTCCCGATCTGCAAGACCGCCTCGTCAGCCGCTTCAAGTGGGGCCTGGTCACCCGCGTCGAAGCGCCCTGCTACGAAACCCGCATCGAGATTCTCAAGAACAAAGCCCGGATGCGCGGCTTCATCCTTCCAGACGAGGCCGCCGCCCAGATCGCCGCCCGCATCGACACCAACATTCGCGAGCTCGAAGGCGCCATCAGCAAGCTCCAGGTTCTCATGGCCATCGATGGCCGCACCGTTGATATGGCTATGGTCGCACAAGCCCTCGGCGACTCTCCGGTTCGCGGCGAGAAGCGCGTCGATATCCACACCATCATCCACGCCGTCACCGAGTTCTACGGAGTCAAACTCACCGATCTCCAATCCAAACGCCGCCAGCGCTCCGTCGCGCTTCCCCGCCAGGTCTGCATGTTCCTAGCCCGCCGTCACACCCGCCTCTCACTCGAGGAAATCGGCGGCTACTTCGGCGGCCGCGACCATACCACCGTCATGCACGCCGTTCGCAAAGTCGACGGCGACCGCGGCACCGACACCGAGTTCAACAAGGTCGTCGCCACCCTCGAATCGCAAGTCCAAGTCTCCATGATCTGACCCGTCCACACAATCGGAGCCGAGCGCCGGGCGCCCCCCGATTTGCTCCGGTACTCGGAGAGTTTCCACATCAACCCACCCCATTTGGGCGACTCCGCTCTCTCTCTCAGCCGGTGTCGTTTGCGTTGTGGATGAGTGGTGGGGAACCGGGCGCAGGCGCGCCATGGCGCGCGGCCCATGCTGACGGTTCCCGGTTGACCAACTGTCGGATCTCAATCGCTCCTCTCCGCGCCCGCAGCCCCCCGACACCCAACCGACACCCTGTGCCCATCGTCTTCGTATCCATAAGCCCCTATCAAGCAATGGCTTATACGCCGCTTCAACACTTCATCCACGATCCATCAGGACTTCATACTACTACTACTGAGGTTCTATCTAATTGGTAAAAGAAGAGCCACCTTCGGCCCCACCACGGGAAACCTCACGGAATCCCGACGTCGAACCATTCTGAACAACCTGTGCAAAACCAGGTGCTGGCTTGGTGGATCGACCAATCGCAGCAGGTTATTTTGGGCGTGTCCGTCGAGCCGGCTGGCAGCCGCGGCACCAGACCGTCGTCCGTTGCACCAGCAGCCCAGTAGCAAGCATCCGACCACATGTCTGGCACGGGAGCCCGCCGCGACCGTACACCGCGTGACGCGACTGATACGAGCCGGGCTTGCCCTCGGCGTCCGCATAGTCGCGCAGCGTTGAACCGCCATCAGATACGGCGTGCGTCAGGATTTCTCGAATGCTCGATGCGAGCAACGCCACCTGTTCGTCCGACAACCGATCGGCCCGGAACCGGGGATTGATGCCCGATCGAAACAGCGACTCGTCCGCGTAGATGTTTCCCACGCCTGCCAACACACCCTGGTCCAGCAGCGCGGCCTTGATCGCGCGCTTCGAACCGGCGAGCGCGCTGCGCAACTCCTCGCCGCGAATCGTCAATGCATCCGGCCCAAGCAACGCCCAGTGCGCCTCAAGCTCGCCGCGCGATGCAAACACACGCAGCCCACCGAAGCGTCGCGGATCGTGAAACCGAAACCGCGCACCCGAGTCCATCGTCCACACCGCGTGCGTGTGCGCATCTGGTTGGTCGTCGGGGCTCACACGCTCCAGCGTGCCGGTCATTCCAAGCTGCACGACCAGCGCGCGCCCGGGTTCCGTGATGATCGCCATCTGCTTGCCGCGCCGCAGGATGTCGGTGATACGAGCGTTGTGCAGCAAGTCGTTGGAAGAAACGGCTCGGGGCGAACACGCCCCGGCTCTTTTGCGTTGCCGCGCGTGCCCGCCAACCGGGTCGCCCGGGGCAATCACCACATCCCGCCGATACAGCACCACATCAACAACCACCCGCCCACGCACCAGCGGCAGCAATGATCGCCGAACGGATTCAACCTCGGGAAGTTCGGGCACGTCAGAGCGTATTGCCCGCGCCCATTCAGTGCGCGAACAGATCAAACGAAAATGCATCGCCTCCAGGCAAATTAAGAACGAACCGGAAGAGGCCTTGTTCCCGCGCAGAAAAAAACCTCCCCGAAGGGAGGTTTAGAGCGACAATCGTCAGATAGAAAACCGCAGGACCGGGGCGGACACGCCCCGGCTCGCCTTACGCCACCTGCAACACCCGCATCGCCGTCTCCACGATGTCCTTGGCCGTCAGGTTGCACATCTTGAGCATCTCGGCCGGGGTCTTCGCCGACTTGGGAATGCGCTTGACGTACATCTGCTCCAGCGTGAAGCCCTCTCCGGACTCGGTGAGCGCATCGGCCATGGCGGAGCCCAGCCCGCCGCCGTAGTTGTCTTCCAGCGTGATGATGTATCCGCCGTTGGCGTTGGCAATGTCGAGCATCTTGTCGGTGTCAAACGGAATCGAGTACGCATCCACCAGCGACGCGGACACACCGGCCTGATCGAGCAGATCGAGCGCCTTGTTCGCCTCGTGGACCATGTATCCGCTGGCCACCAGCAGAATGTCCCTGCCCTCGTTGAGGACTTCGAATCCGCCGAGGTTGAAGACCGTCTCATCCGAATACAGGAACTCGGTGTCCGGACGCAGCGTCCGCATGTAGCAGCAGCCCTCATACTCAGCCATCACGCCCGTGAGCGCGTACGCGGCGTACGCATCGGACGGTTGCAGAATGTAGAAGCCCGGGTTGCCGCGATGGTCCTTCATGGTCGTGAAGGCGCGGAACCACGACACATCCGGCAGCGACATCTGCGAAGGGCCATCGGAGGCCAGCGAGATGCCAGCGTGCGAGCCGATGATCTTCAAATTCGCGCCCGAGTTCATCGCCATCTCGATCTGGTCGTATGCGCGATTGACGAACTTCGCGAACGTCGAGCAGAACGGAATCTTCCCGCCCGCGGACATGCCAGCGCCGACGGAGAACATGTTCTGCTCCGCGATCTTGCACTCCACGAAGCGCGATGCGAGCGACGCATCCTTGCGGAACATATCTGCGAAGGTGGAGTTCGAAACATCCGCATCCAGCACCACGACGTTGTCGTTGGACTGGCCCAGCGCGCGAAGCGCCACGCCGTACGCCCGGCGCGTCGCCATCTTGCCCGAATGCACCACGCTCTCCATGTCCAGCTTCTTCATCATCTGCGTGAAGCTGGGCATCTCGACGTTCTTCGGATTGCGATCGGGCGCCTCTGGCGGCGGCTGAATCGTGAACTGATCGGTCGAGACCAGCGCGCTGGTCAGCTCGATGCGCCGCTCATCCAGCTCCGAGAGCGCCTTCTTGAGCGCATCCCCTTCCGCCGGTTTGCCGTGCCATCCGCCGCCCTGGATCGAAGGACAGCCCCACCCCTTCACCGTCTTGGCAACCACCGCCAGGCACTTGCCCGAGTTGTCGCCGGAACGCTTCTCAAACTCGTCAAACACGGCGCGAATCTGCGCGGGCGCGTGCCCATCGATCACCCGAACGTCATATCCAAACGCCTCGAGCTTCGCCTTGATCCGCTCCTGCGACTGTTGTCCGGAGACGCGATCCGCCTGACCGTACTCGTTGCAGTTGAAGATCGGCAGCACGTTGGTGAGCTTGCGATCAACGATAAAGTCCAGCGCTTCGGAGATCTGCCCCTCGCGGCTCTCGCCATCGCCGACGATGCAGTAGATGCGACGATCAATCTGATCCAGCCGCGCCGCCTCGCCCAGCCCCGCCGCCACCGAAAGCCCCTGCCCCAGCGAGCCGGTCGCCGCGTCGAAGAACGGGAACCCCTCCATCGGGTTCGGGTGGCCATCCAGGTCCGAGTGCCACTCGCGGAGCGTGTTGGCATCTTCCAGCTTCAGGCGCCGGCGGTTCGCCGGGTCCTTGCCGACCATGATCCCCAGCTTGCACGCCGCGGCGTACACGATCGGAACCGCGTGCCCCTCCGACAGAACCAGGCGGTCCGACGTCGGATAGTCCGGATAGTCCGGGCTGTACCGCATCGTCGCGTACATAAGGACTGTGATGATGTGCCCCAGCGAGAGGCAGGTGCTCGGGTGGCCAGCGCCCGCCGCGGCGGTCATCTCCAGAGAGAGCTTGTCCAGCTCGATCGCCTGGGCGTGGATGGCGGCTTCGTATGACATGCGTGGAACCTCCGAGTGTGTGGCTGCGGGTGCGAACGCACAACCTGCGCGCCGGGGCGCGTCGATCGGCGACAGGGGGAATCGGAACCAGAATAGGCACCGCCAACAGCAGGAACGCGGGTTTCCGACCGAATCATCCGGTTGGCATGGATGTTGCTCATGAACGCGGCATCAAACAAAATCGCTTGGGAGTGTCGGTCGCGTGCCTCAAATTCCGGAACTCGCATAGTGGCGAGGGTTCCGGGTGGACAGCACAACGGTCCCAACATGCTTGCAGCTCAGATTGATTGGGTTTCAAGATTGCCATGACGGCCGGCGCAAGCAGATATTGCTCGGGCTGGCCGCTTCGCTTGATGTGCCGCACGCTATTGGCCCGACTTTCGCTATCATCGCCCCCTTCCGGGCTGCAACCCGGGGAAAAGTCAGTTGGTGCTTCGGAGTTGGTGGCGGGTTGGGGCGGCATCGAGCGATGGAAACACTCAAGGGCATCGCGGTCTCCCCGGGAATCGTCATCGGGCGCGTCTTCGTCCTGGACGATGAGCATCGGCGCATTCCGCGCCGGACCGTGCGCCCCGAGCAAGTGCCGATCGAGCACGACCGGCTCTGGAAGTCTCTCGGCGCATCCATCGCGGAACTGAACGCGCTGCGCGAGCGGACGCGGGCCCAGCTCGGCGAAGAGGCGGGCAAGATTTTCGGCGTACACATCGGCATGTTGAGCGACGCCTCGCTCACCAAGCCGATGCACGAGCTGATGGATCGCGAGCGAGTCACGGCGGAATATGCGGTGTGGAAAGGGCTGGAAGACCTGGTGCAGGTTTTTCAGAAGCTTCCCGATCCGACCTTCCAAACCAAAGTGGATGATCTCCGTGATCTTTCGAGCCGGGTGATCCGACATCTCATTGGCGAGCACACCGGGCGGCTCAAGCAGCTCAGTTCGCAGGCCGTGGTGGTGGCGCGTGATCTGACGCCCAGCCAGGCCGCGGCCTTCGACCGGCGGCATGTCATTGCCTTCGCGACTGATCTGGGCGGCAAGACAAGTCATACAGCCATCGTCGCGCGGGCGATCGGCATTCCCGCGGTCGTCGGCGTGGGCCAGCTCACGCGCCACGTCGCCGACGATGTTCCGATCATCATCGACGGCGATCGCGGCATGGTCGTGATTGATCCGGATGAGAAGACGCTCCACGAGTATGAGGACTCCATCGAGGCACGCAAAAGCGTGCAGATTTCCCTCGCCGAGATCGCCCGGCTCCCCAGCGTCACCGCCGACGGCACGCCGATCACGCTGCTGGGAAACATCGAGTTCCCGGAGGAGATCGAGTCGGTCATGAAGATGGGCGGCGAGGGTGTCGGGCTGTATCGCACCGAGTTTCTCTATCTCACGGGACAGAAAGAACCAACTGAGGACGACCACTTCCAGGCGTACAAACGCGCTGTTGAACTGAGCAAGGGCCGCATCCTCACCATCCGCACCATGGACCTCGGCGCGGACAAGTACACGCAGGAACAAGCCGAGGAACCGGAGCGCAATCCCTTCCTCGGCCTGCGCTCCATCCGTTACTGCCTGCAGAACCTTCCGATGTTCAAGGCGCAACTGCGCGCCATCCTGCGCGCCAGCAGCATCGGGCCAATCAAGATCATGTTCCCGCTGGTGACGAACATTCAGGAGCTGCGCCAGGGCAAGTATCTGCTCAACGATGTCATGGAGGATTTGGAGGAAGAGGGCGTCCCCTTTGATCGCACCATCGAGGTCGGCATGATGGTCGAGGTCCCCGCCGCGGCCATCATGGCGAGCATGTTCGCCCGCGAGTCCGCGTTCTTCAGCATCGGGACCAACGACCTCGTCCAGTACACCCTCGCCGTGGACCGCACCAACGAACGGGTTGCCAACCTCTATAACCCGTATCACCCGGCGGTCCTGAACCTGCTGAAAGACATTGCCCGGGTCGGAAAGCGCCACAACATCCCGGTTTCCTGTTGTGGGGAGTCCGCCGGAGACCCGGAGTTTGCCTTTCTGCTCCTGGGGCTCGGGCTGCGTACCCTTTCGGCGACGGCATCTTCTTTGCCCATTCTCAAAAGGATGGTCCGGAAAGTGACGATCCAGAAGTGTGAGCGCGTCGCCCAAAAAGCGGCCTCGCTCGATTCCGATGTCGCGGTCGCGGCGTATGTCCGCGACCAGGCACGAAAAGTCATTCCCGAGGCATTCGACGGACGTTCCGGCGAACGCTAAGGGATTCAGGAACAGGTCCGGCCCACCCAGTACCGGGGGGCCGATGCAGGAACGAACGACCCTTTCAGCCGTCCGCTGCTCGCGCAGAACCGACTTCGTCGCCGCCCGTTGTGGGCGGCGCGTCGGCGAGCGAGTGATGGATGGCGAGTGCTCGACAGCCCCGTAGAACGGGCGGAGCCGAGGACGAATCAGCGTTCGCGGCCCATCGCCCCCTCCTTTGAGGGAGTCGGCGTGGTGCGGTGAACGGGACGAAGTGCCCCGCGAGACGCCGTTGCGTGTCTCCAGGTCACGGGAAGCGTTCCAAGTCGGCATGAAGGTACAAGGCGAGCCGAGGCCCATTCACGGGTCGGTTGTGCGATTGCGTTGCCTCCGTGGCACGCGCGCCCCGCCTCGCGAAGCGCGGCAACGCCCATGGTGGCGACGCCGCGGCACGGGTCCGATCGGGCCCGAGAAGAGGTTTTGTATGAGCAGCAAGAAACAGATGGTCATCAACTACGTCCCCGGCGAAGAGTGCCGGGTCGCGCTTATTGAGAACGGACGGCTTGAGGAGTTCCACGCCGAACGCATGGACGGCCCCTCGAACCACGTGGGCAACATCTACGTGGGCAAGGTCATGAATGTGGAGCAGTCCATCCAGGCCGCGTTCATCGACTTCGGTCTGGAGCAGAACGGGTTTCTGCATACGTCCGATGTCCACCCCCAGTACTTCGGCGGCGACGACGCCGAGAAGACCGAGCGCGTGGGGCGGAAGACTCCCCGCCGCGAGCGTCCGCCGATCCAGGATTGCTTCCGGCGCGGCGATGAGGTCGCCGTGCAGGTGCTGAAGGAAGGCGTCGGCACCAAGGGGCCGACCGTGACCAGCTACCTGAGCATCCCCGGGCGATTCCTGGTGATGATGCCGCAGATGGACAAGGTTGGCGTCTCCCGCAAGGTGGAGGATGAGGAAACCCGCCGCAAGATGCGCGAGATTCTCGACCAGCTCGATCTGCCCGACGGGTTCGGCTTCATCCTCCGCACCGCGGGCATGGAGCGCAGCAAGGCGGAGCTCAAGCGCGATCTGGCATATCTCATGCGCCTGTGGAAGGACATGGAGCGCCGCTGGAAGACCGGCAACAAGCCCCGGCTGCTGTACAGCGAGAGCGACCTGCTCGTTCGCGCGCTGCGAGACCTGCTGACGACGGACATCGACGAGATCGTGGTGGACAACGAGGCCGCGCTGACGCGAGCGGCGCGGTTCCTGAAGATCGTTGCGCCGCGCACCAGCACGCGGCTGGTTCACTACACCGGCAAGAGCCCGGTGTTCCATGTGATGGGCATCGAGCCGCAGATCCAGATGATCCACGCCCGCGAGGTGCCGCTGGAGTCCGGCGGTCGGCTTGTAATCGACGAAGCGGAAGCGCTGGTCGCCATCGACGTGAACAGCGGCAAGAGCCGCGAGGCCCGCGACAGCGAGACCAACGCGTATCAGACCAATCTCGAGGCGGCGGATGAGATCTGCCGGCAACTGCGCCTGCGCGACCTCGGCGGCGTGATTGTGAACGACCTGATCGACATGCGATCCGCCAAGCACCGGCGCGACATCGAGGCGCGGTTCGCGGAGAACTTCAAGAAGGATCGGGCACGCTGGACCATCGCGCCCATCAGCGAGTTTGGCATTCTGGAGATGACCCGGCAG
>JBKJOD010000459.1:0-2828 GCA_046593245.1 Phycisphaerales bacterium | reverse complement strand
AGCGGGACGCGCATCGCAACGCGGCCCAGGGCATCCGCGATGAGCTCGAGCAGGCGAAGATCCAGCGGATGCAGATCGACGGGCATCAGACGGCGGCGGAGCTGGCGGGGATTCGGCTGGACTACGAGCAGAAGATTCGCCAGGCGATGCAGGACCAGAACCTGAGCGCCGCTGAGCAGGCGGACGCGGCCAGGCGGCTGGGCTCGGCGCGGGACAGCATTCTGCGGGCGGCGGCGGACGAGGCGGTGGACAAGGCCACGGGGGAGTATCGATCGGCGATCGCGGGGCGCAGCTTCCGCACGCTGCAATCGGGCGCCGGGCCGGAGGCGGCACGCGGGGTGTTCGGGCCCAACGGCGTCATCAGCAGCGGCAGCACGCAAAGCCCCGAGGTGGTGAAGAAGCTGGATCTGCTCAACAAGGCCGTGCAGGCGGCGGGGGATGTGCTCCACCGCATCGAACGGAACACGCAGACACCTGTGGCGACAGTTGGGCCGTGAAGAAGAGGGAGTGGGGAGTGGGCAGTGGGCAGTGGGACGAAGAGGAAGAACAAGGCAGGGCCGCCCGCGTGACCGCGGGGGTTCTGACCAACGCTGGCGCGTCGGGTTCGTTCGGGAGGGCGGACAACGTCTATGGCTGAACTGTTGGCAACATTGATCCGCGGCAACGCTCCCAAGCTGGGGGGGGCCAAGGCGCCGATGATGCGCAAGGAGAATGGCGCCATCGTCGGCGAGGCGTGGTACCGCATCAACACTGACACCGTGGACACCGCGATGAAGGCGCTGGCGCTGCCGGCGGTGGGAGACCGGTGGAGCGCGGACTATCCCGGGCTGCTGTGCCGGAGCGTGGAAATCAACTATGTGGGCGGCACCAGCGACCCGGTGAGCGGGCTCAACGGTGTCTGCGTGGCCAAGTGCGGATACGCCACGCCCAGCGGCGGGCGGCTGCCCACGCCCGGACAGACCGTCAGGTACACCCGCATTCACTCCTCGCAGTCGAGCTTTCAGCGGGTGTACGACGTGCGCTACGGGACCACGGGGTTTCCGATCCGGCAGTTGCCACCCCCGCAGAACGAGAACCCGGCGCAGGTGCGGGTGGCCACGCCGATCAACGGTGGACGCGGCGCCTCGGCCAGCTACGGGAGCGTGCAGGCGGAGGTGGTGAGCTATGTGCCATCGGGCACGCTGGGGACGCTGCTGGTCCGCATGATCGGGCTGGCGCGGCGCAGCGCGGTGAACGTGGATGCGGTGACGCTGCCGCCGACGATCGGACTGGGCACGCAGGGAGCGATCGGCTTCACCCTGCAGCCCAGGCAACTGCGGTACAGCGGGTTCACGATTCCTGATGACGCGGTGAGCGACCCGAGCGGGACCGCGCTGGTGATGGTGACCCAGCAACTGGAAATGGCGCCGGACTTTTACTTCCGCTGGCAGGAAGAGGACCAGTACGGGCTGGCGTTCGGGCCGATCGTGGAGAGCGAGCTGTATCCGGCGGAGCTGTTTGCGGGATTGTGGTAAGCAGCGGAATCGAACGCGCATTGGGGGCGGAAAGTCGTGTGAGAACAGAGAGAAGAGTTTGAACGCGCAGGGGGATGCAGAGCCATCCTGACCCGCGAAAAGAGTTGAACACGCAGGGGGCGGAGGACCGCCCCCCGCGACCCCCTCGGAAGAAGACGAAGACGAAGAGGATGCAACTGGCGTTGCATTCTGCATCCGGGCGGGGTCCCCGATCGCGGCTTTGAGCGAGTGGGGAAGTCTTGCAGGGGCGGAGCCCTGCAGCTCGAATCCTGATCGACGGTTTTTCCATCAACGATCAGGAGCATTCAAAGATGGCGATGATCGACCTTGGCATGGTGCAGTCGCTGGTAGTGGCGGCGATGGTGAGCGGGATGGGCGCCAACGACAATCCGCCGCTGGACTTGTTGATGCCCGGGGACCCGGACCCGGATCCGGAACTGTCCGGGCTGGAAGCCAGCCGCTCGATGGTGCGGCTGCTGGCGATCGATCTGCTGCCGCAGTCCACACCGCGCGACAACGCGGGGGAGGCGGACCACGCGGCGATCAGTGATATCGCGGTGACGCTGCTGGTGAGCACGCCGCCGGCGGTGACGGTGGTGAGCTTCGGAGGCATCGGGCAGGTGCTGAGCTTGACGGCGATGTCGCTGGCGGGCAAGACGCTTCGAGACGCGGGCAGCACGCACCAGATTGACTTTGATGCCTCGCCGCAGGTGAGCACCGATCCGAACACCGATGCGCAGCGGAAGATGCTCACCGGGGTGGTGGTGGCGACGGGAACGGTGATCCGGACCAGCGGGGCGAGCGTGGCGAGTTATGTGGTGTGAGAGGGAAGGGATCAAGGGATCGAGGGAGAAGAAGGGATCGAGGGGGAAGAAGGGATCGTGGGATCGTGGGACTGAGGGATCGAATGCTTTGATCCCTTGATCCCTTGATCCCTTTTATAAAAAAGGAGGTTTCCATGGTGATCACGAGCAAGACGATGCAGGCGGGGAACGCTGTGGCAGTGCATGTGCTGGTGGGGAACCAGATTGATGTGCATGAGGCGCTGGTGAGCGAGGATGGCGCGACGCCGGGGTGGGCGACGATTCATGTGGAGATGGACGAGATCGAGCTGCCAGTGATGGACACGGAGGGGGAGAAGATCAGCGTGACCAAGGAGCTGCTGCGGACGCGGGGGCTGATTGTGACGCTGGGTGGTTCGGCGTGTGTGGCGCTGGCGATGATGGCGGGGGAGTGAGCAGGAGGGAGTGGGGAGTAGGCAGTGGGCAGTGGGTGAAGAAAAGAAGACGTTGAACGCGCAGGGGGCGGAGGACC
>JBKJOD010000232.1:0-2692 GCA_046593245.1 Phycisphaerales bacterium | reverse complement strand
CGGCTTTGCGCGCGCAAAGCCGCACAAAGTGCCCGGAATTGGGGGGCGATTTCGGGTGGGAAGAAGGCATCGAGGCATGAGGCATCAAGGCATGGGGAGAAGAAGTTGTGCGCGTGGGTTGCAACCGCCCGGTCGTTCCGCGGAGCGCGGAAAGACCGGGGCACGGGTGGATGTTGGTGTTCGGACGGCCCCATCGCACATCACTGGCGGGCGAGCCGCCAGTGCCACCCGGTGCGCATTGAGTCGGGTTAGAACTTCACGACAATCTTGCCGAACTGTTCGGCGGATTCGAGGCGGGTGTATGCGGCCGCGCCGTTTTGGACATCGAAGACATTGTCGATGGCGGGCTTGAGCGCGCCGCTGCGATAGAGGGCGGCGACTTCGGCGAACTCTTCGTTGGTGCCCATGGTGGAGCCGAGGAGGCGGAGCTGGTTCCAGAAGATTCGGGCGAGATCGGTGGTGGCATCGGCACCGGAGGTGCAGCCGGGCGTGACGTATGCGCCGCCGCGGGCGAGGGACTTGATGCACTTGATGTGCGTGGCCTTGCCGGAGGAATCGACGGCGACATCGACACCACGCGACTTGGTCCAGGCGCGGACGTCCTTGGACCAGTCCTGACCGGAATCGAGAATGGCGTGCTCAGCACCAAGGGACTTGGCGCGGTCGAGCTTCCATTGATGGCGGCTGGTGACGCAGACGCGGCAGCCGAGGTGTCGCGAGATGGCGAGGGCGGCGCAGGCGACGCCACCGCCAATGCCGGTGAGCAGGACCGTGTGGCCGGGGCGCAGATTCGCTTTGGTGCGGATCATCGAGTATGCGGTGAGAAATGTCAGGCCGAACGCCGCCGCTTCGACGGGGTCCTGATAGTCGAGTACGGGTTGGAGATTGGCGATTGGCGCGGTGAACTTTTCGCAGAGGGTGCCGCTGCGGTGTTCGCCGATGAGCTCGTACATCGGGGCGAGTGAGGATCGCGGGCCTTCATCGGGGGTGGGGAGCGGTGCGATGTCAATCGCGGCGTTGAGGATGACCTTACGGCCGACCCAGGAGGAGTCGACGCCGGGGCCGACCTGCTCGATCAAGCCGCAGGCGTCGGAGCCGCTGATGCGCGGATAGGTGAGATTGAGGCCGGGGACGCCGCGGGCGACCCAGAGGTCGAGGTGGTTGAGCGCGCCGGCAAGGGTGCGGACGATGGCCTCACCATGCTGCGGGGCGGCGGGCTCGGGCCAGTCGTTCACAAACGCGATGTTCGGAGCGAGGGGAGAGCCGGCGGGAGACTGGCGGAGGAGGGTGAGGGCCTTCATGGGGGCAGGGTATCGCCCGTGGGAAAAGAAAAACGCAACGCTGAGGGGCGTTGCGTCGTGGGGAATACTTGTTGGCAACAGACATCAAAGACACGGGCTGGAAAGCCCGTGCCACGATGGGGCTCAGGCCTTGGCGGGGGCCTTCTCGAGGCCGCGGCGCTTGTCGCGGAGGCGGCGGGACTTGCCGACGCGATCGCGGAGGTAGTAGAGCTTGGCGCGGCGGGCATCAGCCTTGCGGACGATCTCATACTTGGCGACGCGGGGAGAGTGGAGCGGGAAGACGCGCTCGACGCCCATGTCCTCAACGATGCGCCGGACGGTGACCATCGCGTTGATGCCGCCGTTGCAGAGAGCGAGGATGACACCCTGGAAGATCTGGATGCGTTCCTTGTCACCTTCGATGATGCGGCAGTGCACGTTTACGGTGTCGCCGACATCCATCTTGGGGAGGTCGGTCTTGATGGACTCGGCGTTGAGAGCCTTGATGATGTCAACGGTGCGCTTGCGGGCCATGGTCGTGCTCGTTTCTGGCGGTGCGGAAATGGCCACTTCGGGCGGGATGCGCCGAGGTGGGTTGAGAGGATAAGCGTGAGACCCGAGGCGTTCCAGTTTGGGAGGGTTTTTGGGGAGGTTTGTAGGGGAAATGGTTGGTGCGCGTCCCCGATATCACTGCTCCGGGGACTTCCCGCACGATATCGAGGGAGGAAATGGGCTTTCGATGTAGAGCCCATGGGAGAAATCGAATGGCCGCCGGTGTGACAACAAACAAGCTGCTGATGGTGATCGTGGCCTTCCTTCTGCCGCCGCTGGCCGTTGGGTTGAAAGAGGGCATCGGCACTTCGTTCATCATCAACGTGGTGCTGACGCTGCTGTTCTGGTTGCCTGGGTTCATCCACGCGCTGATTGTGGTGTTGCGATAGATCGGCGCGGGTGTTCAGGAAAGCAAGTCCGGCCTTCGCTCGCGTGTGCGCTCGGCGCGCTGCTGGTCGCGCCACATCTGGATTGCGCCGTGGTCGCCGGAGAGGAGGACATCGG
Source organism: Phycisphaerales bacterium (assembly GCA_046593245.1). Taxonomy (GTDB): domain Bacteria; phylum Planctomycetota; class Phycisphaerae; order Phycisphaerales; family UBA1924; genus UBA4658. Next base: position 356 of record JBKJOD010000232.1, on the reverse strand, counting down.
GCACGGGTGTTCCCATCCACTCGCGCGGCTTGGTGTAATGCGGGCAATCGAGGAGGCGGTGGGAATGAGAGCCCGCGGGACCGGCAACTGACCCTGCTGGGCTCTGACTGAACGAGTCCTGCGACGCGGAATCCTCGTGGCCGAGCACGCCGGGGAGCAGGCGGATGATCGCGTCCATCAGGACCATCACGCCCAGCTCGCCGCCGGAGAGGACGTAGTCGCCGATGGAGATTTCAAGTGGCGCGAGCTTCTGGACGACGCGCTCGTCAAGACCCTCGTAGTGGCCGGCGATGAGGAGGATGCGGGGCTTGGTGGCGAGATCTTCGACGAGTGATTGCGTGAGGGGAATGCCCTGC
>JBKJOD010000197.1:0-3688 GCA_046593245.1 Phycisphaerales bacterium | reverse complement strand
CCTTGTCGCGGGCTGGGTTGCGTGCCACACCATCTTCCGATGATCCCTGATGCAGAAACAAGTGTGTGGTCGCTCACGGCCGCGGTCGCCGTTGCGGTGGCCACATTTATGTGTGCGTCGAACGTGAGCGGACAGTTGCACGCGATTCGCCCGTGTGCGCTCGCCAAGCAACCTGTGCTGGTCACCGTGGATGGTGCGGAGAGCGGCGGCCCGGAACAGTCGATCGAACTCATCAACCCGGCCACGGCGCAGGTAATCGAGTCGCGTCCCGTCAAGCCCGGCGAGGTGAATCTCGCCGAGATCTTCCCGCGGCTGTGGACCAATGACAACGGCCAGGTGTTCTATCTGCAAGCGGTTTCTGGCAAGGAGCGTGTCGGGCCGTCGCTGGTGCTGGTGCCGATGGTGGCACCGAGATACGCCACCAAAGCGGAACGTGATGGAACACCCCAGGTGTCGCCGGTGCCGAAGACGCGATTGCTCTCGGGGTACTGGGTGTACACGGACCAGCGTGCCGTGGTGAAAACCGGCAAGGGCGAACTGGTCTTTGCGCTTCGGCCCGACGCCGCGCCGAACAGTGTTGAGAACTTTCGCTCGCTCGTGGACAGGCAGTTCTACTCCGGCATCCGCGTGCATCGGATTGTTTCGCTCAGCGGGCGCACACTCCCGGACATTCTGCAGTTCGGCGACCCGACGGGCACCGGCCAGGGTGGCCCGGGATATTTCATTGACTACGAGCCAAGCCCGCTCAGACACGGCTTTGGTTCACTGAGCTTCGCACGCACGAGCGAACCGAACAGCGCCGGCTCGCAAGTGATCGTCGCCTTCGGGCGTGAGGCGGCACCGCAGCTCGATGGCAAGTACACGGTCTTCGGGCAACTGGTCTTCGGTGCGGACACGCTGGCCGCGATCGCCAAAACGCCCGTGGACGCGGATGGCACACCGCGTGAGCCGCTCATCATCGAGTCGGTGAAACTCGTAGACGCTCCGCCGCTTGGCGCTGGTCCAAAGCCGGAGACCGACCCGTTCGAGAAGCCCAAGAACCGATGACGGCGGATGGCTGTTCCGCGGGCAGTTCTGCGAAGATTCCTTTCCCACTTCCCGCTTGCCACTTCCGACATTCTACATTCATACCCTTCCACATGATCTCTCGCACCGTTGACACCATCATGGCCGACCAAAGGGCCGCGTCTTTCAAGACGCGCTCCATCAAGAGCAGCGCCAAGCTCGCCGGTCTCAAGCTCGCGCTCTCGATGGTGGACCTGACCACATTGGAAGGAAAGGACTCGCCGGAGAAAGTGCGCGGGCTGTGCCAGAAAGCGGTGCGCCCGGATCCCTCGCGAGCAGGAATCCCCAGCGTGGCGGCGGTCTGCGTGTATCCGACGATGATCAAAGTGGCGTGCGAGAATCTGGCCGCGATCGGCGGAGCGCACGTGAAGGTGGCCGCGGTCGCGACGGGCTTTCCCAGCGGGCAGTACCCGCTCGCGGTGCGCATCTCCGACACCGAGCAGGCCGTACGGGATGGCGCGGACGAGATTGACATGGTGATCAGCCGCGGGGCGTTTCTTTCTGGAAGGTACGACGAGGTTGCGCACGAGATTCGAGAGTTCAAGAGCGTCTGCAACGCATCGTCCACGCTGGGCGGTAAGAAGCATGTGCATCTGAAAGTGATTCTCGAGACCGGCGAGCTGGAGACCTATGACAATGTCCGGCGCGCCAGCGATCTATCGATCGAAGCCCTGCTTGCCGATGGCGGCGATGGCCCCGCGGGCACCGGCTTCATCAAAACCAGCACCGGCAAGGTGACGCCCGCCGCGACCATGCCCGTCACGCTCATCATGCTCGAAGCGATCCGCGATTGCTATCTCGCCACGGGAAAGATGGTGGGAATGAAGCCCGCCGGCGGCATCCGCACCAGCAAGGAATCGCTGCATTATCTGGTCATGGTGAAGGAAACCCTCGGCGACAAATGGTTGCACGCGGACTGGTTCCGCTTTGGCGCCAGCACGCTGGTAAACGACCTGCTGCGGCAAATCGCGTGGCTGGAAACGGGCAAGTACGCGGCACGATATGACTTCAGCGAGTCGTGATTCGGAGAGCTTGCCAGACTGCGAATCACGCAGGGTCACACCAGACCTTGGTCCTGATTCCCTGCTTCGGCCGGATTCGCCCACATTCGTGCTGAAAGGCCATTTTGGCACGTCTCTGGCCTCGCCTCGTACACGCCACGAGCAAGGTTGCGATACGACTGCGCTCTGAATAGAGGCGAGGTTGAAGGCCTGTGCGGAGTTGTCCCGCGATATCCGTTTTTCGCAGCCGCCACCCGATCATTGCGTATCACAATGAGCGATCCCTTCCGACAAGGAGCCATCCATGCGTCGCATTCTCCTCTCATTGTTCATCATCATTTCCGCCGCCATCGCCGCGGCTCCCGGTCCGAACCCACAGACCGGAGGGATCCTCACGCCCGCGGCCGGACCTACACGGACGCTCACCGGAGTTCTCTCAGAGCGAATATTCCTGGTGAACTGCGGTTGCTATCACTGGGTCATCACAAAGAACGGCCACCCATCAGAAGTGGATGTCTCACAGGTCACGCCGAAGCTCAATAACTTCCGCGGCCATCGGGTCCGTGCCACGGGCAACTGGACAACCTACATCCGCAACGGCCAGCGCATCCCATATCTGATCGTGACCGATCTCGAACCCGCTTGATTTTTTTCCACGCACAGGCGCGCCACCACGTCGCGCGGAAGGAGTTTTACATGCGTTCACTTCTGCTTCTTGCCGCAATGCTTCTGCTCTGCTCTGTCGCCGCGAGTGCGGGCACGCCCATCGGAACTCCAAGGCAACCAATAACTCCGGACCTGCGCTCGAGCCGTCCGGTTGTTCTCACGGGCAACTTGCTCCAGTTCCGCACCGCCGTCAACGGCGACTTTTCCGGTTGGACATTGATCAAGCCAGAGCGCAGCTTTGCGCTCAACGTGACCGCCGTTCTCGCCTCGGCACGATCGCTGCAGGGTCAGCGCGTTGTGATCCATGGCCAGCTCACATTTGGCAGCTACAGCGACGGAACGCTCTTCCAGCAGGTCCGTGTCACTTCCATCCAGCGTGCGCCCTGATTGCCCGCCAGCAGAGCCGAGCTGCGTAAGAGGCTGGTCCCTTCTTCTTGCCAAGATCAAAGGAATGAGTGGCAGCATTACCGCTTCCGGCCGCGCGAACCGTAGGAAATCTGACTCTGGCGGCATCGTTCGAGTCCCCATACCCTTGCAGCATGGCTACGCCTTCCGACGCCGCAGATCATGCACTGGCCCCACACACGAACGGTTCGCACGCCGCCCGAGCGGCCGATCCCGGCCTCGATTTCGGCCGCGCGTGGGAATATGCGCCCGCACCGGAAACCGTGAAGGTCAAGATCGACGACCGATACGGTCTGTTCATCGACGGCAAGTTCGTGCAGCCCAAGAGCAGTGGGGGAGCCAAGGGCAAGTCCCATTTTGCCACCATCAACCCCGCGACCGAGCAGGTGCTTTCGCAGATCGCCAGCGCGGGGGAGTCGGATGTCGATGCCGCGGTGCGGGCGGCACGCAAGGCGCAGCCCAAGTGGGCCGCGCTCAGCGGCGCGGAGCGCGGCAAGTATCTCTTCCGCATCGCGCGGCGTATTCAGGAGCGTGCCCGAGAGCTTGCGATC
>JBKJOD010000452.1:0-8401 GCA_046593245.1 Phycisphaerales bacterium | reverse complement strand
GGCGATGGGAGCCTTTCGGATTTCAGCTACAGGCGTGGCGGGCGTATCTCGATGGCAGGAGTGGGTTGATCAATGCGCCGACAGGCTTTGGTAAGACCTGGGCGGCATGGTTGGGTCCGGTGTTGGAGGGATTGGCGGAGCGCTCGGAATCGGCGGGTGTGGCGGACAGTGTGAAGAGAAGAGCAGTTCGGGGGGCGGCCGCGCCGGTACGGGCGATTTGGATCACGCCGCTACGAGCGCTGGCGAACGATACAGGACATGCGCTCCTGGAGCCGGTTCAAGAGTTGGGTTTGAACTGGACGGTGGAGTTGCGAACCGGGGATACGGCGCAATCGCTGAAGCGGAAGCAACGCGAGCAGTTACCGACGGCGCTCGTGACGACGCCAGAGAGTCTGACGCTGCTGCTCAGTTATCCCGAAGCAAGGGAGCGATTCGCGACGCTGCGGTGCCTGATCGTGGATGAATGGCACGAGCTGATCGGGACCAAGCGCGGGGCGCAGGCCGAGCTGGCAATGGCGCGGCTGCGGGCGTTTGTTCCCGGGTTGCGAACGTGGGGGGTCTCGGCGACACTGGGGAATCTGGAACAGGCGCGGGATGTGCTGGTGGGAATGTCCACGGGTGGGCCAGGGATGACGGACCGGCTGAAGCAGCCCGTTCTAATTCGGGGGCAGCAACCCAAGGAGCTGGACATCCAGACGATCATCCCGAAGGACATCGAGCGGTTTCCATGGGCCGGGCATCTCGGGACGCGCTGCGTGGAACAGGTCATTGAGGCCATTCGCAACGCCAACTCTACGCTGCTGTTCACGAACACGCGTTCACAGGCGGAGCTCTGGTTCCGGCGATTGATCGTGGAGGCACCGGACCTGCTCGGGAGCGTTGCGATCCATCATGGATCGCTGGATCGGAAGCTGCGTGGGACCGTCGAGGGGATGCTCGCCGAGGGGCGGCTGAAGTGCGTGGTGTGTACATCGAGCTTGGATCTGGGTGTGGACTTCGCGCCGGTGGATCAGGTGTTGCAAGTCGGAAGCCCAAAGGGGATCGCGCGGCTGATGCAGCGGGCGGGGCGATCGGGGCACCAGCCGGGAGCGAAGAGCCGCGTGCTAGGGGTGCCGGCGCACGCGTTTGAGCTGGTCGAGTTCGCGGCGGCGCGCGACGCGGCCGCGGCCGGAAAGATCGAGTCGCGCGTTCCGGTCGAGCTGCCGATGGATGTTCTGGTGCAGCATCTGGTGACGATGGCGTGCGCGGGCGGGTTTATCGAAGAAGAGTTGCGGGCGGAGGTGCGGGGCGCGTACGCGTTTCGGAATCTGCTGGATGAGGATTGGGAATGGGCGATGCAGTTTGTGCGGCAGGGCGGGCCAGCGCTCACCGCGTATCCGCACTTCGCGCGGATACGGCAGCGCGAAGATGGGCGATGGATTATCGCGGATGATCGCATGGCGCGCATGCACCGGATGTCCATCGGCACCATCACGGCAGAATCGTCGATGAGCGTGAAGTACATGTCGGGGCGGACGCTCGGGCATATCGAAGAGGGATTTATCGCGCGGCTGCCGGTGGGAGCGAAGTTCGTGTTCGCGGGGAAAGTGCTGGAGATCCTGCGGGTGCGCGATATGAGCGTCTTCGTGCAGCGGGCGCGGTCGAAGACGGGCATCGTGCCGCGCTGGGATGGGGGAAGATTCTCGCTTTCGACGCAACTCTCCGCGGCGGTGCGCGGGAAGCTTGAGGAGGCATCACGCGGCGTGTATGACTCACCGGAGATGAAGGCGGTGCGCCCGCTGATGGAGTTGCAAGCAAGCAAGTCGCGGATTCCACGGCCAGATGAGCTGCTCGTCGAGACTGTGACCCTTGGGAAAGTCTACAACGTGTTTCTGTTTCCGTTTCAGGGGAGGCAGGCACACGAAGGAATGGGCGCGCTGCTGGCGTATCGGTGGTCCAGGAAAAAGCCGATCAGCGTGACATCGACGGTGAACGACTATGGCATCGGGCTAAGTTCGGATGAGCCGATGCGGGCGAGCGAGGCGGAGTGGCGCGATTTACTCTCGACCGAAGGGCTGCTGGATGATCTGCTCGCGTGTCTGAACGCATCAAACCTGGCGCGGCGGCAGTTCCGGGATATTGCGCGGATCGCGGGATTAATCGTGCCGGGATTTCCGGGAACGCCCAAGCCGTCGCGACACATGCAGGCATCCAGCGAGATGTTCTTCGATGTGTTCGAGGAGTTTGATCCTGAGAATCTGTTGATCGATCAGGCGCGGCGGGAGGTGCTGGAGAGCCAGCTCGAACTGGCGCGGTTGCGAGCCGCGCTGGAAGCGGCACGGACCCAGAAGACGGTGCTGCTGGAGCCGGAGATGCTCACGCCGCTGAGTTTTCCCATCTGGGCGGAAAATCTGCGTGCAACAACGCTCAGCAGCGAGAAATGGGCGGACATGGTGCGGAAAATGGTGGTGGAGCTTGAGCATGCCAGCGATGAGCAGCAACCAGGGTCGGGCGCCGGGAAGCGACGAGGACGCGGTCCGCACAAACGAAGCCGGAAGCGGGTGCCGCGTTGAGTGGTGCGGCGAGGAGCTGCTGCTGCTGGCGGATCGAGCGGTGTGGTGGGCGCGGACGGCGACAATCTGCGTGGCGGATGTGCATCTGGGAAAGGCGGCGGCGTTCCGGAGCGGGGGCGTGCCGGTGCCCGAACAGACGACGGCGGCCGATCTGGAGCGGTTGAGCGCACTTGTGAAGCAGTTCCCGCCGCGCCGGGTGGTGATTCTCGGTGATTTGCTGCACGCAAGATCGGGGCGCGTGCATGTGACGATGGATGCGTTCGGGGCGTGGCGGGCATCACACCGGGATGTTGACGTGCTTCTGGTGCGCGGGAATCACGATCGGAGCGCGGGCGATCCGCCGGTCGAGTGGAACCTGCGGGTGGTGGATGAGCCGCACGCGGAGGCGGGCGATGGGCGGATTCTGCTGGCGCATGATCCGGATGTGGATGGGTCGCGCCCGGTCGACGGACGCGGGATGCTGTGCGGGCACATCCATCCAGGGGTGACTATGTTCGGAGCGGCGCGGACGTTGCGGGCCAAGTGTTTCTGGCTACGTCAGAGCGTCGGCGTGTTGCCGGCGTTCGGGTCATTCACAGGAGGCAAGGCAATCCGGCCCACACGCGGCGATCGCGTCTTTGCCGTAGGGCCGGACGGTGTGCATGAGGTCGGCACCGCGCCGCGTTAGACTGCGTGAGTGTGCAGCAGGGGAGTCGGTGTGCATCGAAGCGAAAAAGCGGGCGAAGGGATTCGAACCCTCAACATTCAGTTTGGAAAACTGATACTCTACCATTGAGTTACGCCCGCGGAGCCAGAAGGTTACGCGGGTGAGGGTGCGGGTTCAATGGAAAGACCAATGGGCATTCGGGCAGCGATAAGAAGTGGTGGGGGAGGCGGGCGTCGCCGCCGGTGGACGCTTCGGCGTGTCGGGATATGGGCCGGATGTCTGCTGCTCGGGGCGGTGATCGCGGGAGAGTTGGGCGCGCGGTACATCGTGGGGCTGGGTGATCCGCCGCTGTTTGTGCTGGATCCGGAGATCGAATACCTGCTCAAGCCAGACCAGAAGTGTCGGCGGTTCGGGCATGACTATGTCGTCAACTCACACGCGATGCGGAGCGAGGAGTTTGTCACCGTCAAGCCGAAGGGTCAACTGCGGGTGATGGTGATCGGTGACAGCGTGGTGAACGGGGGCGGGAAGGTCGATCAGCAGGAGCTTGCGACGACGATCTTGCAACGCGACCTGGCGGCTTCGCTGAAGCGCGATGTCGTGGTTGGGAACATCAGCGCGCCGAGCTGGGGGCCGCCGAACCAGCTCGCATTCGTGAAGAAGTACGGGATGTTTGACGCGGATGTGGTGGTGATTGTCAGCAACAGCGGGGATTGGGACGATGTGCCGGGGCTGGAATACATCGGCAGCACGTGGCCGCGCGAGAAGCCGTGGTGTGCGCTGCAGGAACTCGTCGGGGTCTATGGGTGGAAAGCACTGTGCAAGGCGATCGGTCGCGCGCCGGAGCCGCCGCCGCCGGTGCGCACTGCGACGCACGAGCAGGATGTGGAGCGGTGTCGCATCGCGTACGGCGAGTTGATCGGATTGGCGCAGCAGCGCGGCGCGAAGGTGGCAGTGGTGCAGCATTTCAATCGCTCGGAGTTGATCACACAACCGCAGGCCGGCGGCGAAGCAATCCGGTCGTGGGCGATTGCCGCGGGAATCACACCGACGTCAAGTGCGGACAGCTTCCGGGTCGCCGTCAAAGCTGGAAATGCCAATCGTGATGGAATGAACCCAGTTCCCGATCCGTTTCAGCCCGGAGACGACATCCACCCCAACGCGCTGGGCCAACGGTTGCTCGCCGAAGTTTTGCAGCGTGCCGTGATCAACGAGCTCAATGGCGTGCAACCGCCGCAAGCAACTGGCTCAAACCCGGATAGTTTGCCCTCCTCCCGCTGACTCGGCGAAACCAATATCGCATCGCCCGAATCGGCGCTCGCTTCGCCGGAAACGATGGTTGATTCTCGGGAAACGATGGTCGTTGCCCGCGTACAAGCGGTTGATTCGCGCGAAATGGCCGCCGATTCTGGCGGATCGGAGCGCGATTCGTGCGCTTCGATGGCTGGTTCGGGGGAATCGGGACGCGATTCGTGGGATTTTTCTTCTGATTCCGGATGGAAGTTCAGAAAGAGCGGCGGCGCGACGATGGAGCAAGCATGAAACTCCTTCCCGCCGGTCGTTCCGATCTCCTGGACTACATGCGCAGCCACATCGCGGTCTGGCAGCAGGATCATGCCGCCATCGGGCTGACGCAGCAGCAAGTGGATGCGCTGGTCGCGCAGCTCGCGGAGGCGGAGGCGGCGTTCGCGCACGCTCGCGCCATCCGGTACGAGGCGGAGTCGGCGACGCAGGCATCCAACGATCGAATCGGCGAACTTCGTGCCTCTGCGGCGACCGCGCTGGCGGCGATCAAGCTCTTCGCGCGGTTGCAGGCGGGGAGTCAGGATGGCGAGTCCGGCGTGTACAACGCCGCGAGCATCGCCCGTCCGCTGAAGGCATCTTCGCTTCCCGAGCCAGAGTACGTGCGATCCGCGAGCGTCTCCGTGAGCACGCAGGGTCAACCGACCATCACGTGGAAGCCCCCGCATCCGCGCGATGCCCGCGAGCGGGCCGCGAGCAGCTCGGGGCTCGTGTATTCCGTGCAAAGAAAACTCCCCGGCGAGCGCACCTTCGCGCTCGTCTATGCGGGCAAGGAGCCGCGCTTCACCGACATCGCGCTCCCGCCGGGCCAGACCCAGTACCTCGTCCGCGCCTCGCGCGGCCGCGAGCAGGGGCCATGGACGCAGGCAGGGACGATCGAGATTGGCGGCGAAGTGGGAGCGGTGGGAGCACGGAGTGGGGGAGTGATGCAGTTGGCGGCGTGATCGACTCCCCCGAAGAAACTCACCGGTGCCTGCACCAAGAGCACGGAGGTCCGCCGGGCATGTATGGAAATGGTTCACTCCACACGCTCGCGGGTGCGCCGCGTGCCGCCACTTCCCTCCCTACAACCCTCCATGTCCACATCACTCTTCGCCCGTCTCGCTCGCATCTATGGCCCGCTTCACGGGAGCGAGGAGCTGACACGTCGGCGCGTGTTGCAAGCGGGAGCGGCAGTGGGGGCGGCGGCTGCGCTGGCGATGGTCTCGTGTGCGCCGGCGCGGCGATTCGCTTGCAACGCAGGCACGCGCGTCATCGTCATCGGCGCTGGCCTCTCCGGGCTGACCTGTGCGGATCATGTCAAGCGACTCGGGTACGAGGTAACGGTGGTCGAGGCACGCACCCGCGTCGGTGGGCGTGTGCTCACGTTCCACGACATGATACCGGGGCGAACCGTCGAGGGCGGCGGCGATCTCATCGGCTCGAACCATCCGATGTGGGAGGCATATCGCAAACGCTTCGGGCTGGAGTTCATCAAGCTCGATGACGATGCGTATCCCGAAGGCGGCACCGCGGGCGGCGGGCAGACGGGCGAAGAACTCATCCCGATCATCTTGCGTGGCCGCGCGTTGTCGCGCGAAGAGGGAAGGAAACTCTATGAAGACATGGACGCCATCTTCGCGGTGATGACCGATGAGAGCACGCCCATCAACGCCGATGCCCCGTGGCTCAGCCCGGATGCCGCGCGGCTGGATGCCCTGACTGTCGCGGACCGGCTGGCGCAGATCGAGGGCGATGAGCTGGCCCGCTCCGCCGTCGCCGTGCAACTCGCATCAAATAACGCCGCGCCGCTCTCGAAGCAGTCGTATCTGGGCGTGCTCGCGCAGGTGCAGGGCGGCGGCGGGAAACCGTACTGGACCGACTCGGAGAACCGGCGCTGCGTCGGCGGCAACCAGCAACTCGCGCACGCCCTCGCGGCGGCGATCGGTTCGGCGCACATCCATCTCGCCGCGCCGGTACGTTCCATCCACACCACCGAGAGCGGCGTGCGGGTTGCCCTTGCCGACGGCCGCGTGCTGGAGGCTGACGATGTCGTGCTTGCCGTCCCGCCCTCAGTCTGGCACACGATCAGCATCGATCCGGAACTTCCCGCCGCTCTCCGCCCGCAGATGGGCGTGGGGATGAAGTACCTCGCCGAGGTCAGGTCGCGTTTCTGGGAGGAGCGGCACCTTTCCGCGGATGCCTTCGGCGATGAACTCTTTACGATGACCTGGGAATCCACGCACGGCCAACCCATCACCAGCCGCCGACCGGGAGCGGATCACGCCGCGCTCGTCGGCTTCTGCGGCGGCCCATACGCCGAGCGGTTGCTCTCGCGCGGCTCGCGGCTGCGAGCATCCGCCAAGACCGAACTCAATCGCTTCTTCCCCGGCTTCACTGATGCCTTCGTCGCCGATCGCCTGATGGACTGGCCCGCTGACCCCTTCACGCAAGCGGCGTACTCCTGCCCCGCGCCGGGACAGGTCACCACCATCGGCCCGCAACTCCGCGCTGGCCTCGGCCGCCTGCACTTCGCGGGCGAGCACTGCTGCTACAAGTTCGCCGGATACATGGAGGGTGCGCTGGATTCCGGCGTCGCCGCTGCGGGAAGGATCGCGGAGCGAGATGGGGTGCGTTCGGGCAGCTGAGGGCTTGCAACCGGAGACGGCGTTTGTGTTACTATGAGTTCGGAGGCACGTCATGCAATCCGAGCCCGATACTGCCAGCACTTCCGGCGTTCATGGCAAGCCCAAATCCTTTCTTCCCACCACCGTCGATGGTTGGCTGATGACCGTCGGCGGATTGGCGTGCATCGGATACGGCCTCTATTCTGTCGTCACCTCGCTTGTGGTCAGTACTTTACTGAGCGTCATCGCCATGGTGCTGCTCGCGCTGGGTGGCATGATCATCCCGTTTCGCTGGATCGGTATCGCGGTCGGCGTCACCCTGATCGGGTTGGGCGTGTTCATGTTCATGACCAACTACATCACAGGTCAGGCCCTTGTGGTGGCCGTGCTCGGCCTGATCGCGGTGGCTGAACGCTGGCGGCGTGCGTAGGCGTGACCCTCCGGAATGATGCATATACCCTTCGATGACCGCCGCATGGCGCGGCGGGCATTATCCACGAAAGGGCTCCATGTCCGCCACGCTCTCTGCAACTCCCCGAACTCCCGTCTCCCTCGCCATCCGATCCGACCGGCTGGCCGCGCTGCCGCCGTTTCTCTTCGACGAGATCGACCGGAAGAAACGGGAGCGCATCGCTTCCGGTGCGGATGTCATCAATCTCGGCGTTGGCGATCCCGATCAGCCCACGCCGGAGTTCATCGTTGAGGCGATGAACAAGGCGATGCGCGATCTGGTGAACCAGCAATACCCAGCCGTCGGTGGCGGTCTCAAAGTCTTTCGCGAGGCCTGCGCCCGCTTCATGCACGAACGCTTCGGCGTGAAGGTCGATCCGATGAAGCACATCGTCTGCTGCATCGGCTCGAAAGACGGCATCGCGCATCTGCCCTGGGCCGTCTCGAATCCGGGCGACACCATACTGCTCCCCGATCCCGCGTATCCCGTCTACGAGATCGGCGCGGTGCTCGCGCACTGCAAGGTGCACAAGATGCCCGTCTCGCAAGAGACGCAGTGGCGGCCGGTGTTCAGCGATATCCCCGCGGGCGTGAGTTCCAACGCCCGCATCATGTGGCTCAACTACCCGAGCAATCCGACCGCCGCCGTCGCCGAGCTGCCCTTCTTTGAGCGCGCCATCGACTGGACCGACGCCACCTGGTCGCGCGGCCCCGGCGGCCAGCAGCGAGGGTGCATCCTTGCTTCCGACCTCGCGTATTCCGAGCTTTACTTCGAGCACAAGCCGATCTCAATCTGGCAGGCACCGAACGCCGACATCAACTCCACCCCCGCCATCGAGTTCCAC
>JBKJOD010000427.1:0-10270 GCA_046593245.1 Phycisphaerales bacterium | reverse complement strand
CCCGCCGTGGCGAACCGCCGCCGCAGCAGCAGCCACGGCAGGAATAGAATCGGCAGATACTTGATGTTCACCGCCAGTCCGAGCATCGCACCGGCAAGCGTCGAGCGGCGATCCAGCAAGCGCACGCCGATCGAGATGAAGAAGAGCATGAGGATGTTGGTCTGCCACATCCGGAGTTCGGAACGCAGTTTGTCGGCGACGAGGATTGTGGCGAGGAGCGCGACAAGTGGCACGAGGTGAGAGCTGAGTTCGGATGCACTTGCAGGGCCGCACCGACGTTCGCCCCGAGCGGCGAAAGTCGGTGGCACGTTCTCACCGATGGGACACACCGACGCGACCAATCGCCGCACGGACTCCTTCGCGAGCAGGATGATCGTCGCGATCGCCATCGCCACCGATGCCAGCAGCGAGATGATGCCGGCCGTCCGATGCAGTGTCGGCGGATCAGAGAACACCGTCAGCGGCATGTACAAAAACGCCACGAGTGGTGGGTAGATGTAGTTCCGGTGCCGCTCCACATACAGATCACCACCGACCCGCATCGCCTCCGCCGCCTCGTAGAACGCAAGAAAATCGCCCTTGGTCTGGTCGGTGTCGGGATATGCGTATTTCAGCGCGTGGCGGGTAAACTCCGCGAAGAGCAACGCGAGAATCGTGTACGCGATGATGGCGATGAGGCGGGAGCGGGGGTTGGCGGGTGCGATGGGCACGGGCTGGAGCATACAGAGAATCTGAGCCGAGCGGCGTGAGCCGCTGGACTGGTCGCACCTGTGCAACCAAGGCACTCGGGCCGCGGCGGCCCGAACACGGCTCGGAGCGCCTTGCCACCCAAGCCCGTGCCACGGAAAGCCGATACTCTCACTGTAATGGCACTACTCAGTTACATCACCGCCGGCGAGTCGCACGGCCCCGCGCTCACCACCATCGTTTCGGGTCTCCCCGCTGGTGTGGATGTGGATGTGGCGTTCATCAACGCAGAGCTCGCCCGCCGACAGGGCGGATACGGCCGCGGGGCTCGGCAGCGCATCGAGACCGATGTGGTGGAAATCCTCTCCGGCGTGCGGCTGGGCAAAACCATCGGCTCGCCCGTCTGCCTCCGCATTGCCAATAAAGACTCGCGACTCGATGATCTTCAGAAGACGCCCCCGGTGCCCATTCCCCGGCCCGGCCATGCCGACCTTGCGGGCAGCGTGAAGTATCTGACAACGGACTGCCGCGAAACGCTGGAGCGTGCGAGCGCGCGAGAGACCGCCGCACGGGTTGCCGCGGGCGCGCTCTCTCGCTGTCTGCTCCGATCGCTCGGTATCGAGGTCTTCGGTTTCGTCCGCTCCATACTTGACGCCGCGTGGGAGGGGCGCGTGGATGCGGGCAACTGGCGTGAGCTGATCACACCGCGCGATGCCAGCGAAACTTACTGCCCTGATGGCGAGAGCGGCCCGACGACGCAGAAGCAGTGCGCCATCATCCGCCAAGCAAAGATCGACAAGGACACCGTCGGTGGCCAGGTGGAGGCGCACGTCTTCGGCTGTCCACCTGGTATCGGTTCGATGATGCGATGGGACGACCGCTTGGATGCACGCCTTGCCGCGGCTGTCATGGGGATTCAGGCGTTCAAGGCCGTTGAGATCGGCCTTGGCGTGGAATGCGCCCGGCGCGTCGGCTCCGCCGTACACGATCCGATTTGCTTTGATGCGACGCACAAGAACACTCCGTCACTCGGTTTCACGCGTGAGACCAATAACGCCGGTGGCACCGAGGGCGGCATGACCAACGGCGCGCCCGTCGTCGTACGCGGCACCATGAAGCCAATCGCAACGCTACTGCGTGGCATGCCAAGTGTTGATCTGATCACCAAGCAGCCGACCACCAGTGCATACGAGCGCAGCGACATCTGCGCTGTCAGCGCAGCCAGCGTCGTGATGGAAAACGTCGTGGCGTTCGAGATCGCCCGATCGATGCGTGAAAAGTTCGGTGGGGATTCCATGCGAGAAGTCGCGGGACAGCTCGCGCTGTATCTGGAAATGGCCAGGGCGCTCCCACTGCAATAGCTGGGCGTGTGGCGGCTCTTCCGGTGAATCAGATTCTGCCGCGACGCCCGAGAACTCGCGACTGAAGTGGCATCCGGGTTGGGCCGATAGCAAGATATGGCTCCCGTTTCCGCGACAACTTCCATCTACGCGCTCGCGCTCAGCGGTTTTCAGAATGCCCAGCAGCGCACCGTTGCCGCGGTGCAGGCGATCACGCAGCCAGGGGGTACTTCGCCGGTAGATTCCGTTGAGTTTTCGGAGGCCGCCCAGAGCGTATCTGCGGACTCGATTGCCGCTGCATCGGTCGATCTATCGCAGGCCAAGACCCAAACCGCGGCCATGGCCCTGCTCGTGAAGACGCAGGAGCGGAGGGACCGCCAGACGATCGACCTGCTGGCATGACTGTGTCCCGCCGCCCTGTGGAGTGTTCCAATGGACCTGTCCGATCCGTGGGTGCTGATGTCCGGACTGATCCTCGGCGCGATCGGCGCGGGATTGTTCATCTACGGAAAGAAACAGACCGACTTCCGCTGTCTTGCCGCGGGCATCGCGCTCTGCGTGGTGCCGTATTTCATCGGCTCGATGCTGGTGCTCTGGCTCGTGAGCGCGGGAATCGTCGGCGGCTTGTGGGCGTGGTGCAAGTACGGCGGTTGACCGTTCGCCGTCTTGCACACGAAGCAGTCACGATCACTTCCCGTCTGGCTTCGCGTCGGGCTTCTTCGCGTCCGGCTTGTCGTCCAGTTCGATCGACGCCGAGTTGATGCAGTATCGCAACCCGGTCTTTGTGGGTCCATCGGCAAAGACGTGCCCGAGATGTCCGCCGCAGTTCGCGCAGGTCACCTCCGTTCGCGTCATGCCGAAGGTCTTGTCCACATGCTCCTTCACGGTGCCCGCGGCGATCATGCTGTCAAACGATGGCCAGCCACACCCAGAATCAAACTTGGAATCCGATGAGAACAGCACCACCCCGCACGCGGCACATTTGTACACACCGGGTGTCTTGGTGTCCCAGTATTTTCCGGTGAACGGCCGCTCCGTTCCCTTCTCGCGCAGCACGTGGTACTGTTCGGGAGTGAGCGACTTCTTCCACTCCTCGTCGGTGCGGTTCATGGCGGCGGTGGTGTTCTTAGCTGTGTTGGTGCTGTTCATATCAGTGGTCTCCGTGGCTGCTGTCGATGGTGCGTGCGGAATCTCGGGGCGTTTCTCCGCCGGCTTGGTCGCCCCCGTTGGTGTCGCATCCGGCGAGCAGCCGACCGCTGAGATCACGGCGATCATGGCCAGGGTGGAGAGCGATGCACGCAAGATCGAAGTTCCCATTTGCCGAGTGATGTGAGTGAGCATGTTCATTTGATGCCTCTTGAGAGCGAGGGGTGCCGAGATTCGCGGCTGCCTGATCAAGTTGTTCGGACGCGAACCACGAAGCGATTCCAAGAAAAAAACCTCCGGCCCGACAACATATGTGCCGGACCGGAGGCTTCCAGATGTTCGTCCCCACCCGAGCACGCACCGACTCGATCCAGCGGCTTGGAGCGAATCGTGCGTCCTCAACTGTCGATACGCGAGTTTCGACGCGTGGCTCCGCACAATACCAACTGCCTGCTCTTTTTTCACGAAGTGTTGCAGTTCCCCCGGTGGTGCGGCCGCGATTGGCCGGAAGATACGATCCCGACCGCCGAGTTCAGGGGAGACAAAGCCACGCAGTGGCCATTCGTGCGCCGGGAAAATGAGGAGGTTGCCGTCTCTTGATGGGATGACGGCCCCGGAACGCGAACCGCAATCAGTCGTCCTGCGGGATGTGGCAGTTATCCAGGCCATGCTTTTCGAGGTATCGCTGGTGATACTCCTCGGCACGATAAAATTCTGCTGCTTTGCTGATCTCGGTTGCGATCGGGCGCTTGTACTTACCACTCGCGGTGAGTTTCTGTTTCACCTGCTCGGCCACCTTCTGCTGCTCGGGCGAGAAATAGAAGATTGCTGATCGGTACTGAGAGCCATAGTCCGGTCCCTGTCGATCAACCTGCGTCGGATCGTGCAGCTTGAAGAACTTCTCGACGAGCGTTTGATACGAGACCTTGCTCGGGTCGAACTTCACCTGCACAACTTCCGCGTGCCCGGTTTGATCCGTGCAGACCTGTTTGTACGTGGCGTTGGGCACTTTGCCGCCGGAATAGCCGCTGGTGGCATCGATCACGCCGGGGATCTTCATGAACGTGGCTTCGACGCCCCAGAAGCATCCCGCGCCAAACAGAGCGGTTTCGGTGGTGGCAGGAACGGCGGCGGGATTGGTGGTGCTCGGATTCATGGTGGACTTCGGATCGGAGTTGGTGGAGACAACAGTGACGGTTGTGGCGGGCGTGTCGAGAGCGATCGGCTTGGCGTCGGGCACGGGGGCGCATCCCGCGGGGCCGCCCAGAGCCCCGATGGCCATGCTGATCGGGCATGTTTCGCACGGGTGGTGCCAGCGGTATGTGGTGATTCCCCCCAGAACCGCAACGACCGCTCCCAGAGACAACAGGACTTTGACGCTTATCATCGTGGATTCCTTATGGCTGGAGTTCGTGCTCCGGCGACCCGCAGATTCTTATCCGTGATTGTTGCTCATCGGATCGAACCGGAAACTCCCATGCCTTTGGATGCCAATTCTACGAGTGCGGTGACGGGGAAGTTCGATGTAGCCGCTCTGCTGGATGCCAACCGCAACACCGCCCTGGAGCTGTTCGAACGCCACTGCAACCCCGCGTTCGCCGCTGTTCTCAAAACGATCGGGTTCGATAAGAACTACCAGAAAGGGCGTGGGGCGTATCTCTTTGACGACAAGGGAAACCGCTACATCGACTGTCTCGGCGGGTATGCCGTGTTTGCCGCGGGGCGCAATCATCCTGTCATTCGAGATGCTTTGAAGCAGGCGATGGATCTGGACCTCCCGAACCTTCCCGGCATCGGCACGTTCCGAGTCTCCGGCTTGCTCGCCAAGGAACTCATCGCCCTCGCACCGAAGGATGCTCGAGATGGCACCGCGTTGGATACATGCTTCTTTGCCAACGGAGGCGCGGAGGCGGTCGATGCCGCGCTCAAGCACGCCCGCGCCGCCACCGGCCGCGATCGCGTGGTTTATTGCCATCGCTCGTACCACGGCCTGACGCTTGGCGCGCTCAGCGTGACCGGCAACCACGAGTTCCGCGATGGCTTCGGCCCGCTGCTGAACACCACCGAGATTCCCTTCAACGATCTGCCCGCGCTGGAAGTGCAACTGAAGAAGGGCGATGTCGCCGCGTTCATCTGCGAACCGATGCAGGGCAAGGGCGTCAATGTTCCCGCGGCTGATTTTCTGCAGCGCGTGAGCGAGCTGTGCCGGAAATACGGCACGATCTTCATCCTCGACGAGATTCAGACGGGGCTGGGACGCACCGGCAAAATGTGGGCCGGCGAACACTTCGGCATGGGCACCACCTGGTGCCCGGAAATCATGGTGATCGCCAAGGCACTCTCCGGCGGCTACGTGCCAGTCTCCGCGCTGCTCGTGAAGCGATGGGTCCACCTGAAGGTGTTCACGAGCATGAACAACTGCTCTCGAATCCAGACCACCTTCGGCATGAACGACCTCGCGATGGTCGCCGGGCTGGCCTCACTGCACGTCATCAAGAATGAGAAGATCGTCGAGAACGCGGCGGAGGTCGGGGAGTATCTCATCCGCACCCTGCGAGAGCGGCTGTGCACCTTCGAGCTTGTGAAGGAAGTCCGCGGCAAGGGTCTGTTCATCGCCATCGAGTTTCAGCGCCCCAAATCCTTCCTGCTCGGCCAGGCATGGGACATGCTGCACAAGCTCGACCCTTCGCTCTTCTGCCAGGCGATCATCCTGCCGTTGATGAGCGACCACAAGGTTCTCGCGCAGGTTGCCGGCCATCGGCTGGATGTCATCAAGCTGATTCCCGCGCTGGTGCTCACCAGACAGGACGCGGACGAAGTAGTCGCCGCGCTGGAAATCTGCATCGGCAACTGCCAGAAACTCCCCGGCCCGATCTACGAGGTCGGGAAGAAACTCGGCTCCGCGGCGGTCAAACGCATGAACGTGCTCGGTACCGGTGTTGCGAGTGTGCCGGGGGCCTCGGGCGTTCCCGAACCCGCTGGCACCACGTAATCCAGCCCCGGATCACGCCAGTTCCACAGAGGTAGAAAGGCCCCCGCTTTCATGTATTTGCGGAGTGGGCAGCCGTCCGCCGCGTCGTCCATACACTCTTACGACGCCGGTTTCGGCACGGGCGATTCGACGCGCGGAGCGATGTGCTCTGGCCCGACGTCCCCCGATCCGCGGCGACATGCAGGAAACCGCACATGAAACGTCTTCTGGGTCTCACCCTCTCCGCCTCTTTGCTCGCCGCCCCGGCCGTCTTGGCACAGCCCACTGCTCCGGCCAAGCCCAAGACCGCACCCGCGAATACGCCTGTTGGCTCCGTGCCGACGACACCCACCCTGGAGCCCGCCGCGCCGACTCCCGCTCAGCCCGGCCCCAGCGCGAAGGTTGGCGGCAAGAACGGCAATGGCGTCGTGAACGGCACCCCGGAGGCGAAGCAGGACGGCAAGGGCGCAACCCCCGCCGCCGGCGAGGCCGCGAAGAAGGCGATGGAAGATGCTGCCAAGGTCGGCCCGAACCACAAGCTGCTCGAGTGGTTCGAGGGCGAGTGGCAGGTTGAAGTGAAAGACCTTACGCCCGGCCAGGAATCCACCGACAAGGGTGTGATGACCGGCAAAATGGCCTATGGCGGGCGATTCCTGCAGAACGATTATGACGGACGCTTCCACGGCAAGTTCTTCCGCGGCGGCGGCATGATGGGCTACAACAACAACACCAAGAAGTTCGAGAGCACGTGGGCCGACTCACGCGACACCGCCATCTCCTTCATGACCGGCACGATCAGCGCCGACAACAAGGTGCTGACCTTCATCGGCGAGACCATCGACCCGACCTCCGGCAAGAAGGCCGTGACCAAGGAAATCGACCGCATCACCGGCAAGGACACCTACACCGGCGAGTTCTACGTGGGCGATATGAAGATCATGGAACTCTCCTACGTCCGTGGCAAGACCGCCGACAAGAAGGACGACTCGACCGAGAAGAAGGCCGACAAGAAAGATGACAAGAAGGACGACAAGCCCAAGACCAAGTGATCCACCGCTCGACACATCAAATAGAAAAGCCCCGCACTCGCGGGGCTTTTTTCGTAGCACGGGCGTCGAGCCCTTGTTCTTTGCTTCGTGGCACGGGCTTTCCAGCCCATGTTCGGGCCGCTTTGGCCCGAGTGCGTTGGTTGCAGATATTCGTTGACACCGGCGGCGTACGCCGCTGTGCACTTAACTTACTGACCGGCGTGGGCAGTCGCCTCGAGCCGCTCGCGGACCTTGCCCCAGGTGCCCTTGCCGATGATGCCATCCGCGTTGAGCTTGTTGGCCTTCTGGAACGCCATGACGGCCTCATAGGTGTCAGTGTTCAGACCGGTCGGCACCTTGTTGAACGCGCCAACTTTCGCCAGCACGATCTGGATGCCCTTGTGCATTTGCACTCTGGCCGCGTCGTTGTTCGTCGCTTCCTTGGTGTTGATGCTTCCCTTGGCGACCTGCTTGGCGATCGTCTCCATCCACGCGGCGGGCGAGTCGTTGGTCGGCGCAACCGGTGTCGTGCCGGTCTTCCCGCTGGTGTCCGCCACCTTCGGCCCATCGGCGAGTTGCTGGATCTTGGCGATCGCCTCGTTCACAGTCGCGCCCTGAGCCGCAGGGGGGAGCCGCGACAGCGGGATGCTGGTGTTGAGCTGCGAGCGATAGTTTCCAATGTCGCGGACATTGCTTGCGATCGTCGAGTCGCGAGCCTCGATGATCTTGTTCGCGTCGTTGAGCTTGGTCTGGAGTTCCTCGTTCTTCGCCGCCGCCTCGCGTTTCCCATTGGAGAAGTAGAAGCAGCCCACGATCAGGGCAAGACAGGCCACAGCCAGAAGGGCCGTGACCATCGAACCCATCCCCCCGGACTTGCCGGTCGAGGTGCTGGACATGCGTTCCACGCTGGAGGGGGTGTTGCGGGCGGGGGGGGTCGAGTCGCTCATGGGAATCCTTCCTTTGGCGAGCAGCCGGGGCAGTTCAGCCAGATGTGTGTGCGAATCCGTTACGGGCAGCAGGGTACCTGTTGTGGGCGGGTGACTCAAGTTTGGCGCGCGACCAACCTTGGCCGCGCAGCACAAATCATCGACCAAATACGTTATCCGACATCAAACGACAGCTTGTGGCGACCTCAGCACGCCGTGTCTCACCGGTCAGGTGCGGTCGGACAGATCGGCTCCGGGGCATTCTCGGGGGCCCCGGGGTGGGCCAGATCAGTTTTCCAGCTTTCGGGGTCCAGTCCCATGGCCAAACCGATGTTCGACAGCACCTTCATGTTCTCGATCTGGAAAATGCCTGGCTTGATGGGCGTCCACGTGTCCGGGATGGCGACGTAGCGGAGCTCTATGTGGGTATTCGGCTCGGTGTAGCGCACGTACTCGATCTGCTCGGCAAACTGGCGCAAGGTGGCCACTTCCGATGAGCGGATGATCGTGTCCACGCTCGCTTCGGTAATGCTCACCCAGCTCGGCTGGATGATCTTCGGCTCCGGGGTGAGTCGATTGTTGACGACGATCCAGTATCGAAGCAACGGAAGCGGAAGGTCAGGATACCTGCGGCGGAAAATGCCCCGTGGCGTGTTCGGAGAGCGGAGATCGTCGATGATCAGGATGTTGGATGTTGTCCCGCCGTCGACGTAAAAGGCATCATCGATCACTACCGGAGGGAACACCGCCGGGATGGCCGCGGATGCCCGGAGGATGTCATGAATGCGCTCTGCGGGACGCACCACGTTCTTGGGCTGAGAGAGGGCGCGATGGGCCTCTTCCGTCAGGTCCCAGGTTCGAGAGACGCCCAGGTCCAGATTCGTGGTACCGATTGCGAGCAGGCGGTCTTCGGCGGCCCCCTTGGCCATGGCGAGGATGATGCTTTGGTTCACCTCGCGTCCGATGTCGCGTTTGAGCCCTGCGGAATCCACGAACGATTCACGCCCGGGGAGGAAGAAAAACCAATCGCGGGGCTGAGACCAGTCCTTGTTCGGCTCCTGATAAATCTTCAGGATACGTGCGTCCGCCAGGGCGTCGTCTGTAAACGCGAAGGGGGCGATCAGCGCGCCGGTCGAGACGCCCGTGACGATGTCGAACTTGGGGCGTGCCAGTGGGCCGACCACGGCGCTCCAGCCCGCCATAAAGCCCGCCGCGAAAGAGCCCTTGTCGCCCCCACCGGAAATGATGAGGATGTCCAGAACGGGCGGCTGCCCGGTGGCGGCTGTCTCATCGCATTTGCGCTTCATGCGCCGGACGATTTTCTGAATGGCCTGAGACTGCTCCGTTTCCGTCTGATGCAGATATTCGACGCGACGGCAGGCAAGCTCTTCCCTGGTGAGCACGTGACGATTGACCGCGCACGCGCCAAGGGCGAGCGAGAATCCGACGAGCAAGAGGTACGTACCGAATCGGAGCATGAGATCCCCCGCGAGCGGTGTGCGGCCGCCGTGCAGCGAGTGTACCCGGCTCCATGCGGGCCATGGTCCAAGGTGTGTGCGATCTGGATCATCCTCCGCTGGCGCGGCGGGCTGATATGCTGGATTCATGGGTTCTTCACGTATCGCTTACCGCAGCTCCCACCCACGCTTTGACGCCATCATTTGCGATGTGGATGGCTGCCTGACGCCTGAGACCAGCGCGCCGTTTGATGTTGAATCTCTCGCGCTCATCGCGGAGCACAACGTGCGGGCCGCGCGGGATCGGGATCGCCCGATGCTGACGCTGTGCACCGGGCGGCCGCAGCCGTTTGCCGAGTGCATTTGCCGCTTGCTCCAGAATACCGAGCTGCCGATGATCGCCGAGAACGGCGTCTGGATGTGGGACCCAGTCACCAACGAGTTTCTGATTGATCCTGCCATCACCCCCGAGCACCGCCGCGCCGTGCGCGAAGCGAGCGACTGGCTGCGCGAGGAGTTCGGTCCACGCGGCGTCTCCGAGCAGCCCGGCAAGTCGGGAAGCGTCTCGCTGTACCACCCAGACACGGAATATCTGAAGTCGATCGGGCCGCGCATCACGGAGGAGTTCGCCGCCCGTGAGTGGCCGATGCGCGTGAGCATGACCTGGTTCTACATCAACTGCGACCTCAAGCATGTGAACAAGAGCACCGGCATC
>JBKJOD010000329.1:0-2670 GCA_046593245.1 Phycisphaerales bacterium | reverse complement strand
CCTGCACGCCCCACAACCGCTCCCCGAGCGGCGCCCAGCCGGGCGTCCCGGTGTCGGCCACGAGCGGGTCGAAGGTCTGCACCACGGTTCCGGTCGGCCCGTTCACACCCACGGGCTTGATGCGATAGATCTTACCGTCTTCGAGATTGGTGACGAAGAACTGCTTGAACTTGCAGTCGTAGGTGATATTCCCCAGACCCGGCATGTTCTCGGGAGTAGAGAACGCAGCGTCGGGGAAGTTGGGCAGCTTGGCGAACACGCTGATTGCGCCCGTCACCGCATCGATCCGGTAGATGGCGCCGGCGCCTCCGCCGAACACCTGACCCAACAGATCCCCCGAGTAGATCGACGAGTGCGTCACGAAGATGTTGCCGTACTCATCGAGCGTGAGCCCGAACACGGTCCCCAACGAGTCGGTGGTCCAGCCCGGGCCCGGGCCGTTGTAACGCGTCATCGCGGACCAATCCGCGTCCTCGGGTCCCGCCGGCAGCGGGCTGCCCAGATCGTAAATGGTCACCACATACGGCACCGTCGATGGATAGCGCGTGCCCACGGCGATGTTTGCCGAGAAGGTCGGCGCTGCCGGACCTTGATAGTGCGGCGCGGTCGCGCAGCACAGGTCGGCAACGACGACGCAGTCGGTGCACGAGTCGGTGGTGGCGGCGGTGGCGGCGAGCGCGCGTGGCGCCACGCACACAAGGCTCAGCAGGAACAATGCGGCAAGCAGGGACCAGGGGCGTGCTGGCATGGAGAACTCCGTTCAGAACCTTCGGAAGCGGCACATCCAACACCGGACGCAAGGGAGGCCCGGTGCAGGCGAGGCACACGAACACACCATCAGTTCGCGTGCTACCCCGCATCCTAACGGAGAATCGTATTACCGCAGTAATGCCAATCTTCTTGTCCGCTTGGACTGGTCGGACCGTTCGCCTGATGCGGATGCTGTCCAGCCGAATCGCCATGAGTTGCATCTCGGAGAGCGCTACGGGGTGGAGTAGGATGCGCGAACCCGGAGGGATCGCCTTGAAACGAAATGCAATCAGACTATTGGGCCTGCTCGCACTGCTCGTCACCGTTGTGGCCGCCGCCGACGTCCCTGCGAAGCCCGCGCCCGCTGCTGCTGCCGCCGTCGGCTCCGGAAAGGGCATACGCACGATCTATCTGGTGCGGCATGGCTTCTACGTGGCCGACTCGACGGCTGACCCCCACTTTGGCCCCGGCCTGGCGCCGCTGGGCCGAGAGCAGGCCGGTATCGTTGGGCGCTATCTCG
Source organism: Phycisphaerales bacterium (assembly GCA_046593245.1). GTDB lineage: Bacteria > Planctomycetota > Phycisphaerae > Phycisphaerales > UBA1924 > UBA4658. The sequence continues at coordinate 1,400 of JBKJOD010000329.1, read as the reverse complement.
CGGGTCTGCCGGTGCGATTCGAATCCATCACCAGCAGCATGCTCACGCGCGCCCGCGAGACCGCCGACATCATGGCGCTGACGCTCCGGATGCGCGTGGATCGCGACTCTTTGTGGAACGAATGCAGTCCCCGATCCGAGAACCCCGCACAGAACCGCGGCAACACCGAAGCGGAGATCCTCGCGAGCGACGCGCAACTCGAAGCCGCGTGGGCCAAGTACATGCGTCCCTCCCCCGATGCCGACACCCACGAGCTGATCGTCGCGCACGGCAACGTGATCCGGTGGATGGTCGCCAAGACCGTCGCTGGCGACACGAGGAAGTGGGGCACCATGGACATCGCGCACTGCTCTTTGACAGTTCTGACCGTACGACCCGACGGCAGCGTGCGGCTGGTGATGTTCAGCGACCTGGGCGACTTGCCGTTGGAGAAACAAACCTGGGCAGGTCGTGGCGCAGGGTGGGTGAAGCCAGTGAGTGGGATGAAGTAAGGGTTTACATTGCCACCTGGAGGTCCCATGAAAAAGCTCGTGAGTGCCGTGATTCTCATGTGCGTCGCGAACGTGGCCATGGCCGCGCCGCAGCCGATTGACGCGTTGAAGCAGATGGAGAAGGCATACGCGACCAAGTCGATTGAACTGCAGTCGAGCTTGTTCACGGACGACTACCGGTTCCACAGCCTTGTGATGAAGCTCTCCGAATATGTGGACGGCTCCGACCGCGAGCGAGAGATCCGGGTTGCGAAGAACCTGTTTGCGGGCCGCTTGTTCGGGCAGGGCGAGCCCAAGCCCGATGCCATGAAACTCGAGTTGGTGTGCGGCGAAGTCACGGAAGGCCCGGACCCAGAGCACCCCGACTCCACCGCACAGTATCGCGTACTCGTGTCGAACAAGTTCAGCATGCGCGTGATCGAGGATGGCAAAGAGCGCATGAGCGTGCCGTCCTCACAGCACGTCTTCCACGTGGTGCGGGGAGATGCTGCGGTGCTCGTTTCAGGTCAGACCGCGAATGCCGAGAAGTGGTACATCCGACGCTGGCTCGAGAACACCAGCGGTGTCCAGACCGCACTCGCCGAGAGCAAAGGCGACTGCGGCGAGGGAGCCACCGCTGCAGCCAAGCTCACCCCCGGCCCCGGCGTTCTCGCCGTGCGCGCGTTGAATAACCCAGCCTGCCCCGCGCTCGAAGTCATGTGCGACGTGCCCGGCACCGAGGCATTGCATGTTGACGTCTTCGACGTGACCGGCCGACTCGCCAACCAGCGCGAGATCGCCGTGAAGAATGCAGGCGCGCTCAAAGTCGAAGCCGGCGCCGGCGCGAATCTGACGCCCGGCGTGTACTGGGTACGACTGCGGCAGGCCAAGCTCAAGCCCAGTACGCGAATGGTCGTCGTGGCGAAGTAG
>JBKJOD010000407.1:0-4827 GCA_046593245.1 Phycisphaerales bacterium | reverse complement strand
GAGCCGTCTCCGTTGTAGTCCGCCGCGCTGGTTCCCGTGAACCACGCCGCGAGGTAGTCGAAGATGTCCTGCACGTTCACATCGCCGCTGTTGTTGAAGTCCGGCGCGCAGGCCGCGGGAGGTTGGAACTCATACGCGCCCATGTCCACCAGCGGCGTGCCGCCCACGCCGGTGTTGGCCGCGTTCGGGTCGTTGGCGCGCCGGGCCCGGTTCAGAAGGTCCATGCCCACCGAGAGCGAGAGCGCGTTGTTGCCCGAGTCATTCGCCGGTGAGCCCGCCGCGGGAACCGGAAGATCGTCCAGCGTGCCCGCGACGTTGTCGGGGCCATCCAGATCGGTGAAGAGCGGATCGCTGGAGATGTTGCCGGAACCGGCAAAGCCGCCCTGCACGCAGGAGTAGGAGACATACGCCACGCCGCCGCCGATCGCCAGCACCTGGCCCGCGCTGCCCGTGCCCGCGCCGTTGTTGTTGGTGTTCTGCCAGAGGATGCAGTTGTTGAGACTCCCCGAGTAGCTGGTGTTGCCATCAAAGTGCAGCCCGCCGCCACCGACGGAGTTGAAGCAGAAGTTGAGCGCGAAGGTGCAGTTCACAAAAGATGCCTGCGCGCTGGAGGAGTAGAAGCCCCCGCCGCGCGAGCCGGCGCCGGTGGCCCGGTTGTTGATGAACACGCAGTTGGAGAACTTCGGCTGTCCGCCGTTGATGTGCACGCCGCCGCCGGAGCCGGCGACGGAGTTGCCCAGGAAGCGGCAGTTCTCGAACACCGGCGACCCGATAAACGAGTGGTACACCGCGCCGCCGGAGTTGCCGTTCCCCAGATTGGAAACAAAGTCGCAGTTCCGAACCGTTGTGTAGGTGGAAAGAATGTGCAGGCCGCCCGCCACGCTCGACGCGGTGCCGTTGGTGTTGCCACCGGAGATGATGAGCCCCTCAAGCCGGTTGGGCGTGGTGCTGGCCATGCATGTGACGACGGTGTAGACGTTCTCGGTCCGGTTGGCGAAGCCCGGGAGGTCGTTGTTGAGAATGTCACCGCTGAGGATCGTCGGATGAGCCCGCGGATCGGCCTGGCTTGCCTCCAGCTCGTTCCCGATGAATCCGCCGAGGATCGACGCTTTCGGGCGCACCCGGAAGGTCGCCGAGCGTGGATCACCCGCGACAGACAGCCCCGTGGGCACGTACCGCCCCTGCGCCACCCAGATTTCCACGGAGTTGCCGATCGCGTCGGTTGCCAGCAGCGCCGATTCCAGCGAGGAGAACGCATTGGCCCACGACAGCCCGTTGTTTGCACCGCCGACCACGGAGCCGTTCACATACAGCCGCGCCGTCTCGCAGACATCCCCGATGCCGTTCCCGTTCAGGTCCGCCTGGTCCGCGTTGGCGAGGGTCGGGCAGTTGTCGCAGACATCGCCCACGCCGTCGCCGTCGGTGTCCAACTGGTTGGCATTGGGCGTGCCCGGGCAGTTGTCCAGCGTGTCCGGAATGCCGTCCCCATCCGAGTCCGGCAGCACCGGCGGCCCGTCCGCGACCACGAAGTTCACGTTCAAGAATCCGAGCGCTCCGCCGGGGTCCTGGACCTGGAGCGTCGCGATGTGGTTCCCCGGCGGCAGGCCGTTCGTCAGAATCACATCGTCCCCGAAGCCCGCGATCACTCCGTCGATGTTCCACTGGTGCGTGTTCACCGCCGGATTGAGAATGCCAGTCTCCGGGTCGAATACGCTCCCGCGCAGTCGAATGGTCTCGCTCGCGCTGTACCGGGCCCCCTCGGCCGGGCTTTGGATGCTCGGCAACGGTGCCCGATTGGTCACGATGAACGGGTCCGAGAGCCGCATGCTGCTGTTGAACCCATCGCTGGCGATGATGCGAATCCGCGATGAGCCCGGTGCCGTCGTGGATGCGCTCCCGGGCAGCAGATTGTCCGCCTCGAACGCCAGCGAGGTGTTGGGTGTGCCCGCCGCCAGCACCTCCCAGTTGGCCCCGTTATCGCGGCTGTACTGCACGATGTATGTCACCAGATCGCCATCCGCGTCCGAGCCGCTCCATGTGATGGGATTGGGGAAGAAGTTGATCGTCTGCCCAAGCGTGGGCGACGTGATCGCCCCGATCACCGGCGCGCTGTTGCTCCTGGTCTTGGCTCCGATGGTCGCGCTTGTGGATCGCCGCTTCACCAGCACCGAGGCCGCGCCCAGGTTGTCCGGCAGCAGCACGGTGAACACCGGCTTCTCGCCGCCATGCTCCGTCTCCGCGCTGGTCCGGTCAAAGTCCTGCGTCCCCAGCACGCTCCCGGTCGAGGAGCGCAGCTCCAGCCGGAACTCCGGCGTTGCGCTGGTCCGCTCGGCCTGCTCGGTCAGCAGCTTGGTCATGTGGTCCGCCGGCATCGCCCCGTTGGGAATGCGAATGATCTGGTTGATCGTTGCGCTCCCATCCGCCTCGATGAACCCCGCCACGAACATCGCATCCGCGATCGTCGGCGGCGGGCCGAAGGGCAGCGTCGTCGTCCCCAGTTGCGCCATGATGCCGCGCCAGCTGTAGTCGGAGGTCCACTTGGGCCCGCAATACGACATGTAGTCGCGAGCGGACTCCGGCGCGATCACCGCGCGGGTGATGAAGTCATACCCGTAGTAGTTCAGCGGCCCCGTCGGCCCGATGCTGTTCGTCGCGTACGGGTACGACAGGTTCAGCCCGTCCGGGTTCCCGCAGTTCACATGCTGCCAGCGGCTGCCAAACGCGCCGTTGTAGTTGTGCGCCACCTCCTGCGCCAGCGTTGTGCCGCCGCTGGGCTTGTTGAAGCCCTGCGTCCCATCGTCGTTGAACTGCACCCAGCTCACGTTCCACGCCAGATTCGCAAACCCGCTCCCGGTCCCCGTGTTCGCGTCCTTGCTGATCATCGCAACGCGGTGCGTCTCGCCGCCGCCGGATGCGCACGCTGTGTAGTCCGTCGAGAGCGTCGCCTCCACAATCATCTGCACGATCATCTGGTTCTTGTCATCGCCCACCTCCCACGCTCCCCAGTACCACGGCGGCAGATCCCAGCGGCAGCACTCGAGCTCCTCGAACAATCCGCTCTGCGGATACAGCAGCACGTTCCCCGGCGTCAGCGTGCGAAAGCGATTGATCACGCGGTTGAAGATCGTCCCGCTCGCCTCAAACACCGGCACCTCGGTCCGCGTGCGGCGCAGTTTCAGGCAGACCGGCGGCACCGCCTGCACCGTGAGAGCACGCGCGGTGGTGTTGTTGGACGTCGTCCCCTCCGTCACCGCCCCGTCGTAGTTGATCTCCGCCGTCAGCGTCACCGAGTTGTTCACCCAGGATGCCGGCAACTCCCAGTTGAACGACTTGCCCAGGTCCAACCGCCGCGCCGATGTGATCGAAGAATCCCCCGGAATCGTAATCGTCGGCACCGACGCCCGCAGCGGCGAACCCGGCATCGCCGCGCCGGTGGATGTCCGCACCCCGTACAGCCGCGCCGAAACATTCGGATAGTTGGCAATCGTGCTCCGCGGATACGCCCGCACCAGCGTCGGCCGTCCCGCCACCAGCGGCACGCTGTTGCTCATGTTCTGAATGCCCTGCGTCGCCTCCATCCCCAGCCACGAGAAGTCAGGCGTCACCGCCGCTGCGTCCTTCCGCATCCGGTAGATGTGTCCGTTCAGTCCGTCGATCCAGTACAACTGGTCCGTATCCTGCTGCAACTGGCCCGGGAAGGAGAGCGTACCCGACCCGATCTGCGTCACCGCGCCGCCTCCCACACCCATCTTCATGATCCGCCCCACGCCTGCGCTGGTGGACTCGATCCAGTACACGTTGGTCGCGTCCGTGATGATTGTTCGCACCTCGTACCCGCCCGCCACAGCCGTGCGCAGGATCAGGATCAGCCCGCCTGGTGTCAGCGTCGTGCGCTTGATCACGCCGCTGGGCTCGCTCCAGAACACCGATGCAGCAGTGGTAGTCAGGTTCGACGGCGAGTTCAGCGTTCCCCCCGCGACCGTCGCCGTCGTCAGCGCGCCCAGATCCGCCCGCTTGATGATCCCTGTGCCAGTTCCGCCCTCAGCGAAATACACGAGCCCATCCGGGGCCACCGACGAGCCGGGCCGAAACGTCGTCACCCGCGTCACCTGCGTCGGCGTCGTCCCGTCCCGATGCACCCGGCCCACCGCATACGGTGACGCCCAATACACCCAGTCCGCCTGCGTCTCCAGTTTCTGCACGAGGTCGATCGAGGCCGGCGGCGGCGCGCTCACGAGTGTCGTCGTCGAGCTCGTCCCGCCGCTCCACAGCTTGTGAATCTGGTTGGTGTCGCGCATCGTGAAGATGTAGCCGCCATCTGCGTCCACAACGCCCGATGTCAGCGGGCAGCTCGACGAAAGAGTCAACAAGTTGGTGAACGCGCCTCCCGCCGCCGAGACCGATCTCACCGATTGCCCCGTGCAGAACTCGTACGAGGAAGTCACGTAGTAAATCCGCCCCCCATCAAGCGAGAAGTTCGTCGCGCCGCTGGATGGCACGATTTGTATTTGCCCGATCGCGGGAACCGCCGCCAGCATCGCCGCGCCCAGCGCGGCCATGCACGCCATGTATGGAATCCTGAGTCGCATGAGTATTCTCCGAGAAGGTGGGGGTGGGTTGCAGTGGTCAGCCAAGGCGCGGCCAACCGGTTCGCACAAACCGCAGCCCGCCAATGTACACCAGGCGCAGCCCATCGCCGCACCCGGCCAACTAGAGCGGTTTCAATCAATTCGTAGCGTGAGGCCGCAGTGGCAGAAGAAGGCGGCTGCGTCGCCGGGCGTGACGGCGTCGAGCACGCCCTGCATCGAGCTCCAGAGCGTGGCGACG
>JBKJOD010000162.1:0-2773 GCA_046593245.1 Phycisphaerales bacterium | reverse complement strand
CGCCTCGTCGTGGCTCATGAGCAGCGGGCGCACCGTCACACCCTCGTCGATCTCGAAGGGGTCATGGTCGAAGGTCTGAATTCGATCCGCGGCGGGGTTCCTGCCCATTGCGAGCAGTTCGTGCTCGTGGCGCTCGTGCATGCGGACGCGGACGTGCGGCGGGAGCGCGGTGAGCCAGGAGTGCTGGAAGTGGTCGGCATCCAGGTGCGTGACGATGGCGTCGTCGATCTGGTCTGGGCGATATCCCATTTCGGCGAGCATTCTGAACGTTCGGCGCGGCGTGAGGCCGAGATCAAGAAGGACCAGCCGCACGATGTTGCCGCGGCGGAGGGCGAGGATGGAACAGTTGCCGGAGGAACCGCTGGCGAGAACGCGCAGCGCGGCGCCATTCTCGGCGTGTTCGAGGACATCGGGGATTGGGGTGGGAGTTTGACGCACGAGGGAGGGGAGCGGGAAAAAGCGAAGGGTAGAAACGGGGAAAGGGAGAGAGATTACTCGTCTTCGTTTTCCATTCCTGCGCGGCCGGAACCGCGGGGGGGTTTGCCGAAGCCGGTGACGAAGCCGCGCTGGGAGAGGGAGAGGAAGTCGGCCATCTCGGCGACCAGCGGGCCGCCGCCTTCGGCGGAGAGTTTGCGGAGGCCGGTGACGACTTCTTCGCGGAGCATCGGGCGGTAGAGATATTCCTTGAATGCCTGGGTCATCTTGGTAATCTGTTCCCGCGGGACGCCGGTGCGGCGGAGGCCGACGAGGTTCAGGCCGCCGATGCGGTTGCGCTCGCTGACGATGCAGAACGGGGGAACATCCTTGTTGACGGCGCAGTCGCCGGACATCATCACCATGCGGCCAATGCGGCAGAACTGGTGGATGACGGCGTTGCCGCCGAGGGTGACATCGAAGCCGACCTCGCAATGGCCGGCGAGCGCGGAGCCGTTCACCATGACCACGCGGTCTTTCACCACGCAGTCGTGGGCGACGTGCGCGTTCACCATGAGAAAAACTTTGTCGCCGAGAATGGTGGGGCGTTCGGCTTTGGTGGAGGCGTGGACGGTGGCTCCCTCGCGGAGCATGCAGTCCTCGCCGATGGTGACGCCGCCGCTGATTCCGTTGAACTTGTAGTCCTGCGGCTCAAATCCGACGCTGGCGTGGGGCCAGAGTTTGGTGCGTGCGCCAATGCTTACCGGCCCGACTTCGCCGTTGATGTAGTTCCCGCCGCGAAGATGGACGGCAGCGCCGAGGGTGACGTTCCCGGTGACGACGCAGTGGGGGCCGACGATGACGTTTTCTGCGAGGGTGCAGGACTTGTCGATGTGGGAAGAGGGATGGACGGTCGGCATGCCGGAGGGTAGGAAGAATGGACGCGAGAGAGGGACAGATCGCGGCAGGAGCTGATTCGGGCCAGCTGCAGAACCCGGATATGGTCATCAAGGGAAAGCGGTGGACGCACCGATGGCACCCCTTCCGCAGCGGAACAAATGAAACAACCGGACGCTCGTGAAGAGCGCCCGGTTGAGTTGAGCTCGTTGGTCTGAGCTGGAATGGTATCGAGATACTTACAGTCGATTGGAGGTCGACGATTGCCCCGCAGGGCGAACCACCGGAGTGGGATTTGTGCTGCCATAGGAGGATGTGTTGGTAGTCTTCTTCACGCCCGGTGCGGCAGACTCGCCGGTGTGGCTGATGTCAGTTGCTCCAGCGGCCTTGAAGATTTCCTCGGCCGTGGTCGTCTGCTCGGCGGATTCCGAGTGAGCGGAAATGAGGATGTTACCATCCTTCACTTTGCCCTCGTACTGCTTGGCTTCCAGCTCTGGAATGCCCAGTCCGACAAGACCGCCCGCGATGCCGCCCGCGGTGGCACCGACAGCGAGACCGCTGAGGGCGGCCATGATCGGCCCGGCTGCGATGAAGGGGCCGACGCCAGGAATCGCCAGAAGGCCGATGCCCGCGAGGAGACCGAGCGTGCCGCCGACGACGCCGCCGGCACCCGCGCCAATGGTCGCGCCTTCGGGTGCCTTGGTGTTCTTCTCGTGTGCGAAGTCACGGGTAGCGTTCTTATCGGGGAAGAGCACAGAGATGTCGTTGTCCGCGAAGCCGGCGGACTTCAGGCGGGACACAATGTCGTTGGCCATGGACGAGGTGGACGCGATGCAGAAGACAGACTTTGCCATTGGAAACTCCAGTCGTGAAAGTGTGGATGAACGCGCCCGAGGGAAGAGCGACGCGGGTTGGTGCAAGGGTTCAATGCGGACACAAAGCGTCAGTCGGATTCAGTTGGTCTTGACTTCAAGCTCATTGATGACGCTGCTGACGCCGGCAACGGCCCGGGCTTTGGTGGCGATGGCGTCCTTCTCGGATTGGCTGTTCACGGGGCCGCGGAGCGTAACGACGCCCTTTTCGGTGATCACTTTGCAGTTCTGCCCGTTCACGGACATGGACTTATCGTCCATGATCGCACGCCGAATCTCAGCCGTGATCTTGATGTCCGCGGTGGCGTTGGACTGATCCATGGGGGTCTTATCGCGGCTGGAATCATCTGCCCGGTTGCGTGCGGTGTTGTCGGGCTGTGAGACCGAGCTGCTCGCGGGAGCTTTGGTGCTGCCTGTTCCGGATGGTTGTTCCGAGCGCTGATCACACGCGGCCAAAGCAAATGCAACCGAAAGACAGGTGGAGCTGAAAACAAGTGTTCGAATATTCATAGAAATCGTCCTTCCCGCCGAAACGGGGTATGTGGGGATGTCGCCAGCCGCCTCGTTCAGGACCCGAGGCAATATCGCTT
>JBKJOD010000073.1:0-4042 GCA_046593245.1 Phycisphaerales bacterium | reverse complement strand
GGTTTAGCAAACCGTCGCCTTCAGCCGCTCGGCCACCTCTCCGGATTTTGGACCCAAGCATAGGCCACTTCCGGGCTTTCAAGCATGATTCATCGCATCGCAAAAATGACGCGAGCCGCGCCACCGCGCGGCTCGCGTCCGCAAGGGACGCCATGACCGATTTGCCTCGTCCGCCGCGGCAGGGGGGTTCAGCTCCCGCTGCGGCGTGTGTCCCGAGTGTGCCCGAAACCCGACTCCAACAGGTGTTCCAAAAAGCCCAACCGTCATTCGTAGCATGGGCTTCCAGCCCATGTTCTTTGGGTATCCACACGCTTGCATGTGAAGGTGCAGCGCGGCGACCCGAACCCGGTTCTCCAAGACTGCACGCGCACCCTGCGCGAGTGTTTCATTCGCATCGCTGAACACGGGCAAGGATGCCCGTGCCACGGAATCAGGCGCGATCGGTGCCCGCATCCGGGTGCTCCGGGCCGCCATCATCCTGCCCATGATCGCAGTTGTGATCCTGCCCGTTGTCGGTGCCATGATCGGTCCCGTGCTTGGCGTCCAGTAGTTTGCGCAGATACTGGTTCTCGCGCCGTGTAGCCTCCAGATCAAACACGAGGTATTTGATGCTCAGCCGGAGATAGTCCAGCGAGTCCTGCAACTCGCCGACGGTCTTCTTCATGCGGGCGTGGCGATCGCGGGTGTCGGTGGCGATCTGCTGGAGCTGCTCCTTGGCGGGCGACGGAAGCCCGTCGAGTTGCTGCATGAGGTCGGAGAGCTTGGCCTGAAAGTCTTGCTCGTTCATGGAACTTCTCCGCGTCTGGTATGGGGTGTGCGCACACGCGGCGGGCGGGTGAGTGGGGTGGTGGACCCTGACACCGCAGCGGATCGCTCGTCGCGACCGAATGTCACGTTGCAACGCCCGTTCCAGGGGCAAAGCTCCGGCGTGCCGCGCCGTGCCAGGCGAGTGCGGCGCGTCCGACAACACCATTCGCACCCCGCGCCAAGGCGGCAAGCGCGTTCTTATCGCGCCCGGACTGCTCAGGTCGCTTCGTGCGTTTTATGACGATTGTGCCGCGTGTTGCCGCTACTCAACGCATCGTGTCGAAGCGACGCAACGCCTGTTGCGCCGCGGCGGGTGCCTGCTTGGCCAGCAGCCCGATGCTCGCAGGGTCCGACTTGCGCATTTCCGCGGCGATCTTTCGTAGCTGCGCATCGCGGACGATCACGAACGACTCAAAGAACTTCTCCAGCTCGTGCCGGTTGAAGCGCGACATCGGGTCTGCCAATCCGCTTTGCATCGCGGCCCAATCCAGGAGCGATCCGCCGGTGGGGGCGAAGCGATACAGCGCGAGCGTCGCTTTGAAGCGGCTCTGCGTGGTGGTGAACGGATCGGTCACGGCGTCCGGTAATCGCGTCATCTTGTGCTTGATGTCCGCCGTGCCTGGCTCGCCCATCAGCCGCGCCGCGAACTCGTCTTCCTTGCTCTGGCCATGACTCGTGCCATTGCCATTGCCGACACCGTTGGTCGGCGGGGCCACCAGCGGCTCCGCGCTTAGTGCGGCCGCGTCCTCGGCGGGAATCAGGTTCGCAAACGCCGTGGAGATGGTTTTGAGCCCGGCGCGCTCGAAGCGAATCTGCAACAACTGGCACGCGCGACCGTCCTGGGTCGTGCGTGTCGCGGTTTTGATCTCGCCCGCGCCCCACTCCGGTTTGCCGGTATGGACAACACGTTCGCCGTTGCTCCACAACTTCATGGTCTGGATCACTATCTCGTTCTCACTGGCCGCGCACATCTGCGGCGACGCCCCAAAGCCCCAACCACCCCGATCATGCTGTCAATCACTCAATCGTCTGTGCGATGCTCACTCGCAGCGGCCTGTCGCCGACGCGTGTGCAACATCACCAGAAATCACCGATCAGACGCCGCTTGGCTGCAGCTGCCACGCCGGAACTCGTCCAGCCAGCCGCTCGCCACAAACACGCGGTTCATAGTGATCGGCCAAGTGTAGCGGATTTGTTCGGGATACGACTCGCCTTTCTGACAGGATCTGGCAGGCAAGCCGACTTCTCCACACTGTCCATACGGTCGTAGGTATCCGGAGGTTCTGATTTCTCCGACCAAACACCCGGGTTTTCCCGCGAATGTGATGGTCTGACGGACGGGAGTGGCCTAGTATCACTGCTTGGCCGGACGATTTCCGGGGCACTGGCGTGCGGCCCGAATCAACCGTCCCTTTGGAGCTTTCAGACCCATGATCGAAGCGCTCAAGAGCGAAGAGATTGTCAATCGCATCGGCGGCCGGTTCAAGCTCTGTGCGCTGATCCAGCGCCGGCTCGTCCAGCTCATGGATGGGGCGCGGCCGCTCGTGGATCGCGCTGGCCGTTCGGACCTGGAGCTTGCGATCGAAGAGATCGTACAGGGCAAGATCGTGTATGAGTTCGACCCCGCGGCGGAAGTCGAGATCGACAAGATCCTCGGCCCCGTCGAGGCGAAGCGCTCCCGCGAACTGACCGCCCGCGCCTGATTCCGCGTGGCACGGGCTTTCCAGCCCGTGTCTTGCCCCCTCGTGGCACGGGCTTTCGAGCCCGTGTCTTCCGCTCCCGCGCTCCGCACCTCCGCGCATGAGCACCGAAGCCCTCAACTCTCTTCAAGGCGCACCCATCCTCGTGGGCGTGACTGGTGGTATCGCCGCGTACAAGACGTGCTTCCTGGTTTCGCGGCTGGCGCAGGCCGGGGCGCAGGTGACGGTCGCCATGACCCCCGAGGCGGCGAAGTTCGTCACGCCGCTGTCGTTTCAGGCACTCTCGGGCCGGCCCGTGTACACCAGCGCGTGGGAGCACATCGAATCATCAGACCCGCAGCATGTTTCGCTGGCGCGCCACTGCCGCGTGGCGATCGTGGCGCCCTGCACCATGAACTGCATGGCCAAACTCGCCGCAGGATTGTGCGATGATGTGGTCACGCTGATCCTCAGCGCGATCGATCGGAGCAAGACGCCCGTGCTGCTCGCCCCCGCAATGAACGCGGCGATGTGGGGCCAGCACTCAACACAGCGGAATCTCGCGACGCTCAAGTCCGACGGTTTCCGCATGGTCGGTCCGGCAGAGGGTTGGCAGGCCTGCCGCACGATGGGTCCGGGACGGATGACCGAGCCGGAAGATTTGTTCGATGCGGTGGTGAACGCGCTGTCTGCGCAATGAAAGCTCTCCATGCGTTTCGCCTTCGACGGGTTGCCGCGTGATCTGGCTCTCTCTCGTGACGAGCGTCGAGAACTGATTGCGAGAATGAAGAGACTGAAGCCCATGGGCCACCCCATCTGGGTTGCGTTTGTTCCGGGCGCGGCGATGCTGGTCGCGATGGGTGTCTGGATGCCCGCAATGCACTACCTCCCCGGCGCATGGCGTTTTGTGGCTCTCGGTCTGGTGCTAATGGCACAGGTTTTCGTGTCTTTTTGGATCATGTATCACGGGTTGTGGCCATACCGATGTCGGCAAATGGCAGTCGCCGGGTGCGAGGTCTGTCCGCGATGTGGGTATTTGCAGCGGGATGTGCCCCCTGAGGTGCGATGCTGCTCGGAGTGCGGATCCAACCGGGTCATCGTTTCGTGATTGGAAGCCGGGTGGGGTTTGATATCCTCTGGCCATGTCACTCCCCAAAACCACCCGCCGCCTCGCTGATGAGTTTCGCGTTCTTCCCGGCAAGCCCGCCAAACTCGCCAAGCGTGATCCGGCCGCGTGCCTTGGACTCGAAGACTCGCCGGACGTTCAGGCCGCGACCACCAAGAACATCGCCCGCATCGCCGACCTCCAGCAACTGCTGTACGCCGACGGGCGATTCTCCGTGCTCATCGTGCTGCAAGGCATCGACGCCAGCGGCAAGGACGGCACCACGCGGCACCTGCTGACCGGCGTGAACCCCCAGGGCGTGCGTGTCACCTCGTTCAAGGCACCATCCGCTGATGAACTCGGCCACGACTACCTCTGGCGCATCCACAACGTCTGCCCCGCACGCGGCATGATCGGGCTCTTCAACCGCTCGCACTATGAGGATGTGCTG
>JBKJOD010000047.1:0-5651 GCA_046593245.1 Phycisphaerales bacterium | reverse complement strand
ATCCAGCGCGAGCCAGCGGACGACCTCCGCGCACTCTTCCGGTGTGCCCGCGCGACCAAGCGGCACCTTTTTGAGATAGTGCTCTTGCATCGCAACGTCGGATTCGTGGCCCTGCTCCGGCCACGCCGCGACGCCGGGGGCGACGCCGTTGACGCGCACGCGCGGGGCAAGCTCGCGTGCGAGCGTCCGGACCATCTCCGCCAGAGCGGCCTTGGACATCGCATACGCCGTGAATCCCTGCGAGCGCGGCAGGCCGTGCTCGCCCAGCGCGTGGATGTCGCACATGGCGACCATCGAACCGCCGCCGGGCATGTCTGATGCGGCGAGCAGTGGGCCAAGATGCTTGGAGAGCAGCAGGGGAGCGAGGGCGTTGACGCGATACGCGGCCAGCGCGGCTTCGGCGGTAACCGAAGCAAGGGGAGTCTGCTCGTAGCTGGACGCGTTGTGGATCAGGACATCAAGATGGGAGAGTGAGCGGGCAAGATCGAGCCCGAAAGCATCGACGCCCTCGGGATCATTCAGATCAACCTGCAACGCGCGACACTCGTCGCGCGATCCGCCCAGCGCGATGGCTTCCGCGATGGTGGCGTGTGCTTCCGCCGCGCTGCCGCGATAGGTGATGATGACATCGCACCCCGAACGCACCAGCGCGAGGGCGGAAGCGCGGCCGACGCGTTTGGCTGCGCCGGTCACGAGCGCGAGTGGCCGGTCCTTGTGATGTTTCGCGGCACTCATCCGTGCGGCCCCTCTCCGTGCGGGTCGCGGCCATGCTCGCCGTCCACATCGTGCGGGCCGATGTCGCCGGGGTCGATGTCCACGGTGTCATCTCGTGCCCCCGCGGCATCCGGATCGATGCGTTTGCCCGCTTCGACCCATGCGTCCTTGCTGTGGCGTGTTCTGCGTCGCCTGGCCTCGGTGGCTTTGATGACCTGTCGCCGGTGGCGGTCGAGAATCACCAGCACGATGCCGATCACGAGCATGACACCGAGGATCAAGCCACCCGTCCACACAGCCCAGTGCTTCACCGCTTGCTTCTGCTCGGTTGAGTAGTGCTTGGTCGGTTCCTGCGCGATCGTGAAAAAGACGGCGGGCATGGTCCACATGATACAACATCAGGGACTTGCGCCGATGTGGATTCTGAATCCCCAGCGGGCCCCGCTTTGTTTGTCCGGGCGATCGCCTATCCTCACCGTTCCTCTGGAGTTTCCCATGCACTTTGACGCTCACCAACCCATTATCGCCGACCTCGAGGCGCGGATTTTGACGATCCGCGACTCGCTTTAACTACGAGCAGAAGCGGAAGGACATCGCCTCGCTCGAAGCCCGCATGGAACTCGCCGACTTCTGGAACAACCAGAAGCAGGCCCAGAAGATCGTCGGGGATTTGAAGTCTTTGAAAGCGCAAGTAGACCCCTTGAAGGGGGTCATCACGGACTTTGAGGATGCCAAGCTCGCCTACGAGATGGCCAAGGAAACCGGCGACAAGGACCTGCTCGCCGAGGCCGATGCCCAGCTCTTTTCCATCCACGGCAAGCATGATCGCACCGAAGAGATTCCCGGCCGCATGGACAAGATCGAGCTGCAGTCGCTGCTCAGCGGCAAGCACGATCACCGCAACTGCTTCCTCACCATCCAGGCCGGCGCGGGCGGCAAAGAGGCCAACGACTGGGCCGACATGCTCCTGCGCATGTACATCTTCTACTGCGAGAAGGCCGGCTTCGCGATGGAGGAGGTTGCCAAGACCTACGGCACCGAGGTCGGCGTGGATCAGGTGACGCTGCACATCAAGGGGCCCTTCGCCTTCGGCTATCTCAACTGCGAGCGCGGCACGCACCGCCTCGCCCGCGTGAGCCCCTTCAACGCCGAGGGAAAGCGGCAGACCTCCTTCGCCACCGTCGATGCCATTCCCGAGTTTGAGGAAGTCGTGCTGGAGATTCCCGAGAAGGACCTGGAGGTCACGCCCTTCGTCCGCGCCTCCGGCCCCGGCGGTCAGAACGTGAACAAGGTCGCCAGCGCGATCCGCATCGTGCACAAGCCCACGGGGATCATGGTCGTCGCCAGCACCTATCGCGACCAGCCGCAGAACAAGAAGCAGGCGATGCAGGTCCTCATGGCCAAGCTCGAGCTCATCGAGGAGGAGCGGAAGGAAAAGGAGCTCAGCGCGGCCACCGGCGGAGCCGTCGAGCGCGGCTGGGGCACGCAGATCCGCTCCTACGTCTTCTACGACAACCGCGTGAAGGACCACCGCACCGGCCACGAGTCCACCGACTACGAACGCGTGCTGCGCGGGGATGTCCAGCCGTTCGTGGATGCGGAGCTGCAGCGGAGACGGAAGGAACGGACGGGGCAGTAAGAAGTGGGGGAAGGGATCGAGGCATCAAGGCATCAAAGGATCGAGACGAACCCGAAGCGCAAGCGAGGGATGACGCACAGGGAATATTCACCGCGGAGAACGCGGAGTGCCGCGGAGGGTCGCTCGTCGTTGCTTCTAAGGCCGTTTCAACGGCTTTTCACGCTTGTAGGCCAGGGCGTCAGCCCTGGTCGCTCGTACCCGCGCACGCCCTTGCCGAGGAACCGCAACACATGGGCACGAAAAGTCGAGCGACTCGCCGCAGAAATCATTTGTGAACACGCATCAACGATTGTTGTGTCCGCATAAGTGATTTCTGCGCCCGCATCCACGCTCGATGCGCGCACAGCAGGAGTTCATGCGTCCGCAGAAACTCCCCATGCACCCGCATCAGCGGCCCATGCGTCCGCATCACCCCGCGATGCACCCGCACAAACTGCCAATGCATACGCATCGGTCGCGAATGCACTACAAAAAAGATTGATGCGCGTGCATCGGGAGTTGCTGTGCGTCTGTGTGCGGCTTGTATCGAGTGCCACGACGCGCAGAGCGTGCAAGGCGCGGCACACGCGTGGGGTGGACCGCACAGCCTTGCTCAAGGCAGCAAGGTGGTGGCACTCAGGGTCGTGCTACCTGCCTTCGGTCGTGATTGCTTTCGAATCACAAGCACACGGCGCGAGCGGGAACGAAAAGATGGAGTCTGTCGGCATCGCTCAACCTACGCCTGCCGCAAAGACCCCCATCTTCACAAGCCCTCCGCATCAAACTTTACGGAAGTTCGATTGACACATCGGGGGGAAAGGGTTAGTTTGTGGCTGAAAACCCCTGCGGTCGGGTGTCCGTAGTCGAACAAAACGCGGGCGGAAGCCCGAGGAGAGAGAGATGTCTGTGAAGTCTTTCATCAACGTGGCCGCGATCGCGGCCGTCGCCAGCACCCTGGCCTTGACCACCGCGGCGCACGCGCAGTGGACGGTCACCAACCTGAACCCTGCGGGCTCGACGGAGTCGCAAGCCCGCGCCGCGAGCGGCGGGCAGCAGGCGGGCAATGCTGCCGTCGGCGGCGTGAATCGCGCCAGCCTGTGGAGTGGGACCACGGCGTCGTGGGTCGACCTGAGCCCAGCGGGCTCGACAAGTTCGGTCGCCTGGGCGGCAAGCGGCGGACAGCAGGCGGGCCATGCCTTCGTCGGCGGCGTGAACCGCGCCAGCCTGTGGAGCGGGACCGCGTTGTCGTGGGTCGACCTGAACCCAGCGGGCTCGACAAGTTCGGTCGCCTATGCCGCGAGCGGCGGGCAGCAGGGGGGTTATGCCACTGTCGGCGGCGTGGATCGCGCCAGCCTGTGGAGCGGGACCGCGTTGTCGTGGGTCGACCTGAACCCAGCAGGCTCGACAGAGTCGCGAGTCTTCGCCGCGAGCGGAGGGCAGCAGGTGGGCTATGCCGTCGTCGGCGGCATGTATCGCGCCAGCTTGTGGAGCGGGACCGCGTTGTCGTGGGTCGACCTGAACCCAGCGGGCTCGAGAACTTCGGTCGCCTGGGCCGCGAGCGGCGGGCAGCAGGTGGGCAATGCCTTCGTCGGCGGCGTGAATCGCGCCAGCCTGTGGAGTGGGACCGCGGCGTCGCGGGTCGACCTGAGCCCAGCGGGCTCGACGGGGTCGATCGCCTATGCCGCGAGCGGCGGGCAGCAGGCGGGCTATGCCACTGTCGGCGGCGTGGATCGCGCCAGCCTGTGGAGCGGGACCGCGCTGTCGTGGGTCGATCTCAGCGCGTTCCTTCCCTCCGGATTCACAATCAGTTACGCCCGGGGTATCTCCAGCGACGGCGTCAACACGTATGTCACCGGATACGGCTTCAACACCCTGACCAACCGCCAAGAGGCTCTGCTGTGGTCCCAGCCGGTGCCGGCTCCCGGCGCGGCCGCGCTGCTCGTGCTGGGCGGCCTGATGGCCGCGCAGCGCCGACGAAACTGAGTGCCGGTGGGTTCGGCTGATCACTCGGCAGGTGGCAAGACGATTCGTGCCATTGTCTTGCGGTTCCTCCACAAGGCAGTGCCGGGCGTGCAGGGTCATCCGCACTACCTTGGCCAGAGCGGCCAAGGTAGGGGCACGGGACAGGGGAGGGGAAGCAGGGCGTTACTCCCCCGCGTGCGAGCGTGGTGTTCGCGGGGGTTGGCGGCTCATGCGGTCCAGCAGCGTCGCCGGGTCGGACTCGACGATGACCGCATCGCGCGGCGAGACGCGGAGGAACTTTTCCTGTTCCATGTGTTCCAGCAGCGCGAGGAGCGGGTCGTAGAAGCCCTCGACGTTCAGCAGGCCGATGGGGTGGTCGTGGATGGAGAGCTGGGCCCAGGCGAGGATTTCGAAGAGTTCATCCAGCGTGCCGACGCCGCCGGGGAGAGCGACGAAGCCGCGGGCGATGTCGGCCATCATCTTCTTGCGCTCGTGCATGGTCTCCACGATGTGTAGCTTGTGGATGCCGGTGTGGCCGAGTTCCTTGTCCATCAGTTGCTGTGTGATGACGCCGGTGACGATGCCGCCCGCGCCGAGAACGCCATCGGCAATGTGTCCCATCAATCCCGCGCGGCCGCCACCATAGATCAGCGCGATGGAACGCTCGGCCATGACGGCGCCAAGCTGCCGCGCGGCGTTCGCATACACAGGCCGTGCGCCGGAGGCCGCGCCGCAGTAGACGCAGAGAGGGGAAAGGGGGCGGAGAGTGGTGGGGTGGGCGGGGTGGGTGGGGGTGGACATGGTGCGGAGGGTAGATGGATTGGGTGCCGTGGTCGGCTGCTGTGAGCCGGCCACGCACGTTGCAACATCGTGGCCGAGCCCAAGGCGGCTCGACCACGGCACCCGTCGGGTTTCTCCGTCGCTGAACTCCCGGGAGAAATCCCGGGAGATGTGTGAAAGATGTATGGGCCGCGCGAGGCGGCCTAGAGTGCGATTGGTCCCGGTTTGCACATCCGCCATCCGACATCGCCCATCCGACATTCATCACAGGAACCACCATGTCCACCGCCACCCCTCCGGCACCCGCCGCCGCCGCACAAGCCAAGTCCGACAAGCAGGCCGCGTTTGCGAAGGGGTTGGAAGGGGTCATCGGCGGGCAGACGGCGGTTTGTTCGATCGAGCAGGACAAGCTGATCTATCGCGGGTATGAGATCCACGACCTCGCGGCCCACGCGACGTTTGAGGAGGTCTCGTTCGTGCTGCTCGAAGGGCACAAGCCCTCGGCGCAGGAACTGGCACGGTTCAAGGCGGAGATCATCGCGGAGCGGGCGTTGCACCCGGATGTCACGGCGTTCAT
>JBKJOD010000392.1:0-6017 GCA_046593245.1 Phycisphaerales bacterium | reverse complement strand
CGATGATCGTGCGGGATTTTCAGAGCGTGATCGGCCGGGAGTGTCGAGAGCAATGCCTGGCCACGACCGGCCTCGGGCGATTGCCGGATGTTGTGGTCGCCTGTGTTGGCGGCGGATCCAACGCCGCGGGGATGTTCTACCCCTTTGTTGAGGATGCGAGCGTGGAACTGGTGGGTGTGGAGGCGGGAGGCCGGTCGAACGCACCGGGGCAGCACGCAGCGCCGCTTTCGTTTGGCACCCCGGGAGTGCTCCATGGCTCGCTGAGTTATGTGTTGCAAAGCGCGGATGGGCAGACAGCGGACGTGCACTCGTGCTCGGCGGGGCTCGATTATCCGGGCGTGGGACCGGAGCACTCGTACTGGAAGGATGCCGGGCGGGTGCGATATGCGGCGGCGACGGATGCGGCGGCACTTGACGCATTTCAGCTGCTGGCGCGGACGGAGGGGATTATCCCCGCGCTCGAAACTTCGCACGCAATCGCGGAGGCGGTCAAGATCGCCGCGGGGCTTCAGTCGGACAAGCACGTTGTGGTGAATCTGTCCGGGCGCGGAGATAAGGATGTGGATGAGGTAATGCGGCTGCTGGAAAACTGACTCAGGGGAGATGCGTGAGGGCGGGTTCAGCCACAGGATGGATGGGTTTCATCTACGGAGGTTACCCTTATCGAGATGGCTTCGCGTGGAGCCGCGTTCTCGTAGTCGCGGGCGGGTGTGAGGAGCTCATGTCATGAATCGCACGGTGCAACTGGTGTTGGTGGTGTTGCTGGTCTTGTTGGTCATCGGACTTCTGCCAGCGTGGCCGTATGCCTCGAGTTGGGGGTACTACCCCAGCGGTGGTCTGGGATTGCTGCTGCTGGTTGTGCTGGTCATCGTTTTGCTGGACAAGAAGCGGTAACCGCGGATGTGAGTGCAACGAAAAAGGCCGCTTTCCACATTTGACGTGGAAAGCGGCCTTTGTGTTTATTGAGGATTGAAACTCTGTCATGGGGATTGAGCGATGACTTCCAGATTGTTCTCGACGCGAACCGCCGCGGGCATCGCATTCGCCTTGGCTCCGATAAGGTCCTTGTCAGACTGCAGCGGGACCTTGCCCGTGATGGTGACGATGCCATTCTTACACGACACGCTGCATCGGCGCGCCTGGTCCGAGAGACCTGTGTCAAGGATGATCGCGTCCTTGAGCTGAGAGGCAACTTGCACGTCACGTTGTGCACTGTCCCGCGGCGTGGACGGTGCGACGGCTTGGGTGCCGGACGCACGAGAAGGGGTCACAGCATCGAGCGGCGCTTTGCGATCGCAGCCCATAGCGGAGGCGAACGCACAGATCAGCAGCAATGGACAGTGCTTGATCATGTCAATCCTTCAGGCCAAAGTTTGAGAGATGCAGAAGTGTCTTCTGCGTGCGGCGCAAGACAGCGACCCGACGATCCGGTTTCGGATCGCCGGGTTGCTGAGAAATACGTCAGAGGTCGGATTCAGCGGAAATAGCCGAGCAGATAAAACACGATGAGGAACAGGATGATGGCCCCGAAAATGCCACCGCCCCATTTCCAGGCGACGAATCCCGCAATGCCGGTTTTAAACAGGTTGTTCATGAGTTGGGATCCTTGAATGAGTCACTTGATAATTCGAGAGCCACGCGATGAGTGGCCAAAACAATGCCACGGAAACTGCAGGCGAAATTCAGAGCATGATTCAGGCGCGGGAGATAGTTTCTGCGCCGCTGTCCTTGAGGATGGTTTTGGCGATTTCGCGGCGGTCGCCCTCGGCCCTCACACCAACGAGCACGCCGCCCTTCTCGATAACGCCGTCATAGTACTTCGCTTCATGCTCCGGGATACCGAGTCCGATCAAACCACCAGCGAGACCGCCCGCAGCCGCACCAGCACCCGCGCCAGCAAGGGCCGCGACGATGGGCCCCGCTGCAACCAGTCCGAGGCCGCCGCTGGCGACTACTCCAACTGCGGTGAGTCCTGCGATAAGAGCGAGCACCCCGCCGCCGATCCCGGCCCCGAGAGCTGCACCCTCACCGACTTTGGTGCCTGTCTTGACGGCGAAGGCGTGATCACTTGTGGATTCAGAAGTCACGACGCTAATGTCCGAACTGGCAAAGCCTGCGGTGTGGAGACGATCAATGGCGTTGGTTGCGTTGTGAGATTGAGAAAAAACGCCAGTGACGAGTGAGGACATGAGCGGACTCCTAGCTATGACGGCCCCACGCCCAAAAAAGCGGACGAACGGCCCGTTTGCCGCGCGAACAGGAAGAAGTTTGATGCCCTTGAATATGCAGGTGCTGAGATTCGCATGAATCGCACCTCACTTTGGCGTGTTGGGGGGCTCTTGATCGCGGACGTGAAGGGCAGCCCGGCGCGACAACATGCTGACGAGAGAACCCAGAAAGAAGCCAACACTGGTTGCGAAAAGAACTTCCAGAACGCGGCTGGGGCCACCACTCCCTCCGAAGAGAGCGATTCCAGTGGCAACGGCAACACAAATCGAGATGATGGCGCAGGTGATCACAATGGGCTGTAGCCAGTCGTTGGCACGACGGGTGCAGTCAGAGTGAGCAGACCCGAAGCAGTCACGGCAATGACGTGCGCGTGAGCGATCGGTAATTCCCATGGCTTGGGCACCGCCTTGGGATCAGCGATGCCCTGAAAATCAGGACGTGGGAACCGCGGCCGTGGATTGCATCGAGGCAAGGGGCAGCGTGACGACGAGCTCGGAACCGCCTTCGTCGTGATTCCGAGCGATGATGGACCCACCGTGGAGTTCGGTGATCCCGAGGGCAATCTCCAGACCCAGACCATGGCCGCGACCACGACGTTGCTCTTCCTTCGACTGGAAAAAACGGTCGAAAATATGCGGGATGAGTGCCGGCGAAATCCCTGCGCCGTGATCGCGGACGATGATGGTGACGCTTCCGTGGTCGATGGAGGTCAAGAGTTCGACGAGCCCCAGCCTGGGGCTAAACCGAATGGCGTTGCGAAGAAGATTATCGATAACGGTGCGGAGCAGGTCGGTGTTGCCATCAACGGTCGCATCCAGCGCGGGGCCGTCGGGGAGGTGCACATCGATGCGAACGCCGTGCTGGGCGGCCATGCCTGCGCAGCTCTCATAGGAAGACATGAGGATTTCGCGAATGAGACAACGCTCGCGGTTTGGGATGACGTTCTTGCCGTGGCGGATACGCGTCAGAAGGAGAAAGCTGTCCACCATCCGGCCGAGCTTGTCTAGCTCGTCGGTGCAACTGTTGACGAACGCCCGGACTTCTTTGGTTGTGTTGTCCAGTCGCAGGGTCTGGGCCTCGGTAGTCAGAACGGCGATCGGAGTTTTTAGTTCATGCGAGACATTCGCCATGAAGCGTTCTTGGGCAGCGAATGCCGCGTCCAGTTTGCTTCTCGTTCGTTCAAGATCGCGGTGGAGCTCGGCGACTTCGGAGCTGTTGATGACAACGGGACTCGCTTCGCTGAGATGCTCGGGATCCAAACTTCTGGCCATCAGCCGCATCGCACGCATCGGCTGCAACGCAACCCCGGAAATGGCATACGCACTGATCATGACGGCGATGATGCTGATGGAAACAGTCAGGAGCAGGCCGCGAGAGAGCTGGTGGAGCATCTCAAGCGCATAGACATCGGACCAGCCAACGAGGAGGTAGTAGGTCTTGCCGTCCGTTCCAATCACGGGGCCCGCGGCGGAGCGGGCGGCGCCCACGCCCGAGATGGTTGCGAGTTCCTCGCGGGATGGAAAGGCGACCGGTTCTTTGGCGGCGGAAATCATTTCCCATTGGCCGTGCTCGAGCGGCGGCCGCGTGGGGAGACTTGAAGCCAGGAGATTGCCCGAGCCATCGAAAGTCTGGATAACGAGCATGGTCTGGACCAAAGCGATGCGATTTCGCTCGGCGATCTCCAGAAGCTGTGCGTCGCTGATGGTGGAGATCGATGGCCGGATTTCAGAAGCGATCATGCTCTGACGCGCCAGCAGTCGGGAATCAAAGAACGCATTTACAGAGCGACGCTGGTACAGCTGCAGCACCAGAACGAGGGAAAGCTGGATGACCAAAAAGATCAGTGTCATCCAGAGCGTGAGCTTGAACCGGAGAGAGATGCGGGCAATCCCGGGGAGCTTGAGGGGCATGGAGTCAATCCATAATTCCGAAGCGATACCCAGCGTTTTTCACGGTGTGGATAAGAGGACGAAGGCCCGCGCGGTCGATCTTTTTCCGAAGTGCGGAGATGTACACGTCGATGACGTTACTGCTGGGCTCGAAGTCCAGATGCCAGACATGCTCGCCGATCTGTGTCCGAGAGAGCACACGGTTCTGATTGCGGAGTAAGTACTCGAGCAAGGCGTATTCGCGAGAGGGAAGATCCCAATGCTCGCCAGCTCGCGCCGCACGCCGGGTGTACAGGTCCAGCTCCAGGTCATCGCAGCGGAGCGTTTTACCCTCGGTTGCTTGACCGCGACGAAGGATGGCGCGGATGCGTGCGAGCAACTCCTCAAACTTGAATGGCTTGGGGAGGAAATCGTCGGCACCCGCGTCCAGCCCATTGATTTTGTCCTCGGTTGCGCCCAGCGCAGTGAGCATAATCAGCGGGGTGGCAACCTTCCGCCGGCGCAAGTTGCGGCAAATCTCAAGCCCATCACGATCCGGAAGCATCAGATCCAAGACGATGATGTCATAGTTCTGCCCGGCGGCCATGTCCTCGCCCTCGAAACCGGTGTTGGAAACATCGGTGGAGAAGCCGGCCTCTTCCAGACCGGTCTGGATGCCGCGGGCCATTTTCGGGTTGTCCTCAATCACGAGAGCACGCATCGGGTGAACTCCTTGGATGGACTGTAGTGACAGCTCATCGATGGGAGAGTTTACGGCACAGATTGGAAAATGTCAGGTTTGCTGTGGGATATGTGGTAAGAAAAACAGTGCAGTCCAGTGCAAGGGAGATGATTTGAGGTTCATCATGGGATCATGTTGGCAGAGGTCGGGTGGCGCACACGTAAAGTACCAGAATGATATTTCCATCGGCGCAGGGGCGGCACAGGAGGTCAACCATGTCACACGGAGAATGGAAGTCTGCACGCACAACAACGCAGCCAAAGCGCTTGATCGAAGCGGCTGACGCCATCCTGCTTGCCGCTCAACAGAGCCCACGCGGTTCGGTGCGCATGTGGAAAGATGATCAACGACCATCCAGCGACGGCTTTTCCTCCAATGAGTTGGTTGACGCCATGATGTTCCTCCGGCGGCTTGGCTGCGTGTCCGCAGACTGGTCGGTCGTATCCAATCCGCGTTCAACATGATGACGGGTTCATTCTGCGCTCATGTCCTACTGAGCCGTTGGCCAGTTTTGCGAGCAACCGAACTGCGCCGAGAAGAATGTTTTCGAAAAGTAATAGAGAATCAGGAGTCTCAAATGCGAGTTCAATGGAATAAATATGCTGCTGCCGCGATGATCGTTGCGGCGTTTGCCGGGAGCGCGGTCTCGACACCGATGCAGCCCGAGACCGACTCGGCGCACAAAGGTAAGCAAGACACGGCACGTTCGATGCATAGCCCAAGGCTGACGTTTGTCACAGGCGCGAAGGCAATCGGCTTGGACGTCAAGGGTGCCGATGACAAGACGCTGGGAACAGTGGACGACCTGATTATCGACCGCGGGTCAGGCGGGGTGAAGTACATCGTGCTCAAGAGTGGCACGACCCTTGGAATGGGAGGCAAACTGGCGACGGTGCCATACGGCAGCTTCGGGTGGGATGCCGCAGACAAAGATCTGACGTTGATGGCCACGCCCGAAGAGATCAAAGCATGGCCGGAGTTTGAGAAGAAGGCGTGGATGCAGGGCGCCCGTGCAGATAACGGATACGTCCGCACAATCGGGAAGGACTACTACGACACGGCAAAATCTCCCTGGCCGCTCGACGCGAAAGACCAGTCAGCGACCACGATGAAGGGACACGTCAAGAGCATCTCCCGCCATATGGTCGAAGGAGAAAACGAAGAACTGGTTGTCGTCG
>JBKJOD010000256.1:0-2927 GCA_046593245.1 Phycisphaerales bacterium | reverse complement strand
CGATCGCGCTCGCGGCGATCGGATGGACCTGCTCCGCGGTGTCGGTCTGTATCGCGCTCATGCGTTCGTCCGCTCTGTGATCCGGGGTGCCAGACGCGATTGCACGATGGCGAGCTGTTCCTGCGACGCCGCTTCGCTGCACAATTCGTCATTGAGCCGCACGTGCCGAAGCTCGATGTGGCCCGCATGAATATCGACGCTCGTCCGGCTCACCGTGCGTGCATCGGGTCGCGACATCAGCACGCTCAGGCGCGTCTGTTCGGACCAGCTGTGGTTGTGATATCGAGACTGTACCTCCAGCGGATCGCGCACATCCGCGAATATCCGCTCAAACAGGTCGCGCCGCACCGGCTCCACCAGCGCATCCCCAAGCCCCGAGGAGGTGAGCATCAGCGGCCGCTCCAGCGGCGCGGCCGCCGACCACGAGAGCAACGCACCGTCCGATGTCCCGATCACCCTCGAGCGATCGTCCAGTAGCAACAGTCGAAACGGCGGATACTCCGCTGCGCCGAGTTCGCGCAGTCGATCTATCGCCAGTTTCGCGAAGTTCGATTCGAGTGCTGCCGGCACAATGTCCCCGCGTGAGCGACGCCCCGCCCATTTCAATCCTTCTTGTGTGTCCCCCCCCGGATTGGCATTCAGCAAGCACGCCACCAGCCCCGCCGAGTTCGCGCCGATCCACGTGCCGCCGGACTCCGGATCCACCGGCATCACAACCGTGTGCCGCCCAATCGTGCGCCGAACCAGGTCCGTGGAGCACACCCGGCTGCGCTGCTCATCCCGATTGCACACCAGCCGCACGCGCGGCCGATGCGCGTCCGCCGACCCGCCCATCGCCGCGCCGGGAACCACCGTCACCGTACACATGTGCAGCGATCCTTCTGAATGTCCGCGTGCGCCAGCGTCGAGGGCGCATACCCGAAGCTCTCCGGAACACCATGCCCAGCCGCAACCGCCATTCCGCGAATCGTCGCGTTGTGGTGGATCGTGTGCGAGAGCACAAACGCCAGCTCCCGCGCCAGCGATGAGGTGAGCGTCACGCTCTCCCCATCCCGCGTCGGCATGATCGCCACCCCGATCCGCTCGCCGGCATCGTGGCCGGCGAGCAGTCGGGTCGAGTTGATGAGGTCTTCCAGTTCCGCGATCGCGGCTGCGGTCTCGGTTTCAATCGGCGTGCCGCGCAGGCGATGGTCGTAGTCGATGGTCCCCGAGGCCGCGCCGTCCACCAGTGCCCGGGCGTGGTCCAGCACATGCCGCACATGGGCGCCGATAGAGGAGTTGCCAAACAGTGCGCCCATCTTGGCCGTGTACCGTGAACTTTCCAGCCCGCACAGAACCGTGCGAAGCTGCTCAAGAATGGTCGAGATCGCATCTGCAATCGGGCGACAAGTTGTCGGAACAGTTGCCTGTGGCGAATGCGATCTGGCAAGCGTGTCGGCGATCATGATGCTCTCCTGGGAATCTCCCATGAGATGCCGTGGTTCGCAGCGCGGTGACACACCGGGTCCTACAACCGCCGAATATTCTCGGCCCCCACGCGCAGCACCCGCTGCCCGGCCCAATCCGCCCATTCACCGGAAATCTCCACGTAGTCTCCAATGAAACGATGGGCCTCCGCATCAAGCGGCTCTCCTGCGACATTTGTCAAGAGCACGTAAAGCAGCGAGCCATCCGCAGCCCTCGCCACCAGCATGGGCGGTATGCCGCCGCGGATGCACAGCGTTGCGCACTCCTTGTGCGTTTTTCCCTCGCCCGGTTTCATCGCGCCGTAGTAGCACTTGGAGTCCACAATCTCGCCCCGCAGCGTTATCGGTGAGAACGCCCCAGGCAGTGCGGGCGGTGGGGGGGGAGAGGCCGCCGCAGATGGATCCGCCGTGATCGCATCATCACCCGGTTCCAGTTCCACCATCCGCCGACCATCCCGATGCAGCGGCCATCCCGACACCGTCACACGCTGCCCATTCAGCGAATGAGATTTCCGCGCCCCATGTTTGCCCATCTCCACCAGCAGCACCACCTCGTGCCCTCCACCGGTTGTGTGTGTAATCAGCATCGGATACGGCGCTGTCACCAGTGTCCCGCTGAGCTTCAGCGGCGTCGCATCGTCCCACACGCCCGTGCCCGGCGAGTGCTGCGCGCGCGCCCACAGAAAACTCGCCACACACATCATCCACAACGTCGCCGGAACGAAGTACCGCAGGAACCGGCGATCTCGCGATGGAACCGGCAGGTAGCTCACGTACAAATCACCCGATCTCACGCTCGCCTCAGGCATGACTCCCCTCCATCACGCGCGCCGGTGTCGTCGCCGTCCCCGCCGCAAGCGCGGCGGCATTCACCTGCACACGACCGGCCACGATCCGCACCTGATACGTCGCCACCTTCTCCTGAAATGGCGGCGGCGAACACCCATCACCCGGCCGATACTGCCATCCATGCCAGGGGCAAGTGATGCACCCATCAATCACCTTCCCCTCTCCCAGCGGCCCACCCTGATGCGCACACAAGTTCGTGACCGCCGAGATCGCACCATTGTGCTTGAATACCGCAATGCGTTCCCCGCCGGGTGTGCAGACCGTGCGTGCGCGATCGTCCGGAATATCTGCCGGCACGCCAACATCAACCCACAACGCTCCGCCCTCCGCGACCGGCACGGTTCCCGAATCCTTCCGCGCCTCTCGTAGCCCTGCGAGTATGTGCAGCGTGACCACCACCGCCGCGCCCCCGCACACCAGTACAGCCGCGATCACAGACTGCTCCGTCTGCAACGCGCCCAGCGCGACATGCCCGATCAGCAGCGCATACGCCACGTACACCAGCATGTGCAGCCGCTTCCATGTGGACGCGGAAAGGTTCCTCAGCCAGAAATCATGGCTCGTCGCCGCGAGCAGAAACAGAATCACCAGCGCGCCCAGCCCGAGTATCTG
>JBKJOD010000217.1:0-2776 GCA_046593245.1 Phycisphaerales bacterium | reverse complement strand
CACGTGGTGTGGTAGAGCACAACGCTGCGGGAGTTGTCCCCCGGATGCAGATCGCCGATGGCCCCGAGAAAATACAGCGGCGTGGAATCACCGAGCAGAAACACTCCGGAGTTCGGGGTTTCCTGCGGGCGAATGACCATGTTCACGTACACCATCGGGCCCATAGCGTCGAGAAACTCGGCGCGGGAGCGATCATCCGCGGCCCGGAACTGCTCATCCATCGCCATCCCCGTCGCGGTTCCCACGCCGTACACCAGCCGGTTGTTGGGCAGCCAGTTGTTCTGCTCCAGCACGAGTGAGAATGAGCGGATGGCTTGCGAAAGCGGTGCCAGCGCGAGCACGGCGAGAGCTGCGATGGGCAGTGCGGCGGGACGCTTCGGGCTTGCTGTTGTGGGCGCAATTGTGGACTTGGGCCGACCCACCCACGCCACCAGCGCGGCCCCCGCGAGCGCGAGCAGCAGCGCGATCGGTGTCAGCATCGGCAGCAGAAACCGGGATTGCAGGTGCGTCAGGGCCATCCAGCAGAGCGCTTGTGCGGCCAGCCCGAGCGCGAGCAACACCCCCATGCGGCGAGATTTTTTCCAGGCAAGTGCGCCCGCGAGCGTGATGACCAGCGCAAGCAGCGCGATGCCCCACTGGGTGTGCGTGATCCCAAATTCGGAGCTGAAGAGCCGCGAGAATCGCTCGAGGAGCGACGTGTTCGGCGGCGCGTGATGGTTCGTCGCGTGCCGCGCGACCTGCTCGGCCGTCCAGTGCCCGGTGCCGAAGAGCCGGGAGGCGAACGGAAAGACGGGGTTGCCGCACGCGGCCCAGTTGCGAATGAGCCACGGGGCGATGGTGGCGATTCCCGCGAGCACACCCGCGCCGATCATCTTCGCCCACACGCGTGGCGTCTCGCAACCGAGCAGCAGCAGGCCGACGACCGGCCCCACCATGAAGAGCGCGGTGGGCTTGCAGCCGCAGGCGACGCCGACAGCCAGACCGGCCGCGCTGCCGCGTGCCCAGGGGGCGATGTCGCTGTCGATGGCGATGAGCACGCCCGCCGCGCCGAGCGCAAGCAGTCCGGCTTCGTTGTAAGGAAGTGATGAGACCACGATCATCCACGGCGTGCAGAGCGTGAACCCGCCGGCAAGCACGCCGAGCACACGGGCGGCGCGGTCTTCGATGTTGCAGCGTTTGGCGATGGCCCATCCGGCGCGGGCGGTTAGCAGGGCCGCGGCGATGGCGAGCAGGACGTGGAGATACTGACAGGCGATGACCCAGTTGCCATCACCGCCGATCATCCGCTGCACGGGGTCGGTCGCGCCGGGCGTGCCGACCATCATGGTGCCGATGTGCAGATACGCCGCTTCGACGTACGAAGGGAGATACGAGTACACGTTGTGGTCGGTCGGCCACAGCCGCGTTCCCGCGGCCCATTCCTTGGGCAGTTGCAGGTGGTAGCTGAGCGAATCGAACGCGCCATGCTCGGTGGAGGTCCAGCTCCAAAGCGCGCCGGGCGGATTCGCCGCCGCGATGAGCAGGAGCGCGAGGCCCGGGCCCCAGAGCATTGCGCTGGCGGGGAGGACGGGCCAGCGTTCCGGGCGAAGCGGGCCGCGCAGGAACTGGTCGGCGAGCAGCGCGATGCCCAGCGCGACAATGCTCCACCCGAACATGATCGGGCGCGTGCCGTGGCCGCTGAGGAGACCGAAAACGCCGAGCATATGGCTGAGCCAGAGCATCGCGGCCAGCCCGAGGCCGAGCTGGATCCAGAGGCGATGCGCGGAGCGCGGCGCGAGCAGCGCGGCGAGCGGGCGACCAAGGCCGAATGCGCCAAAGATGTACGCCGCGGCGATCGGCGCGGCGAAGAGCAGCAGGTAGATGAGCGTGATCGGCCCCATGCGCGTGGGCGTGCCGGGCGGGAGGCCGAAGCAGGAGAGCGCGAGCGCACCGAGGATGGTGATCGCGCCCAGGCCCAGTGGCCCGACCAGCCGCGCGGCCCGGGAATGCTCGGAAGGATGCATGGGCGGGAGTGTAAGGGAGGAAAAAGTCGGAAGTAGGAAGTTGGAAGTGCGAGCCATCGCGACGATCTCCGCCGAAACCCGAAACCCGAAACCCGAAACCCGAAACCCGAAACCCGTCTCCCACCATCTACACTCCTCTCCCGTGAACCTCCCAGCCTCACCACCCGTCACCCTCAACGGCATCCGCATCATCGAGCCGCTGTGCGCTGTGTTTCGGCGCAAGCTCAAGAGCGAGGGGCTGAAGTACACGCCGGAGCGGGCCCAGATTCTGGATGTGATTATCCGCCGCGATGACACGGGCGGCGTGCAGAGCGTGTTCCAAGCTGATGAGCTGCTGGACGCGATGCGGACCGCGGGGTTCAGAGTCTCCAAGGCGACGATTTACCGAACGATCAAACTACTCGCGGAGGCGGGGATTATCCAGCAGGTGCTGTTTGATGCGGAGACGGCGCACTACCAGCTCGCGTACGGGCGCAGCTCATCGGGGCTCTTGGTGAACGTGGACACCCGCGAGATCACGCCGATCGAGCTGCCGGAACTCGCGGAGCTGCGCGATCGCGTCTGCCGCGAGCGCGGGCTGGTGGCGGAGGGGCATCGGGTGGTGATTTATGCGCGGGGAGCGGCGAACCGGCCTTGAGCGTCCGCGTACACGAACTTGGATGGCTCAGGCGAGATGTCGGGTGATGAACGTGCGGGGGGAGAGGATGCTCACGCCCAGTGCTCCGTTGATCGAGAGCAGATCCTTGTCGCCGCTGATGAGGATCGCGCAGGTG
>JBKJOD010000366.1:0-6294 GCA_046593245.1 Phycisphaerales bacterium | reverse complement strand
CGCCGAATCCCGAGGATATCCATCCGCCCAGACAGCCGTGAAACCGTGCCACCAACGTTCGCCGCTTCGGCAAACGTCGGTGCGGGCCACCCCCGCGCGTGCCCTGCAAATCGACTTCTCCGCGATCATCCGCCGGCGAGCCGAATCCCAGTCGCCCATCCCCACGGTTTTCATCCGCCACGCCGCCGCGGGCGTTTTTTCTCCGACCACCCCGACAAACCGTGGTATTTCATGCCATGTGTGGTAAGGTAACACACGTCGGCTCCGCTCCTCCTCTCTCGGAGCACCCACGAATGCACGAACGCCTCACGCACACATTCTTGGCGACCGATGCTCGCCGCGCGCAGCACCGGCGTTCGCCGAAGCGGCGAAAGCCGGTGGCACGAGAGTGGTTGACTGAGAAGAAGGATCTGGCCACACGCCGAGTTCCCAGAGCGCAGCAGCCATCCTTCCCATTTCTCTCGGTGAACAAGCCATGAAGAACATTCGATTACTCTTGGCCATTTTCAATGGCGGCATGCTGGTGCCAAGCGTCGCTTGGGCGGGGATGGTTACTCCGCTCAGTTCGAATCGCTCGGTCACGGCGCTCAATAGAGAGACTATTCCTCTAATTCAAATATCTAGTTCTGGTCCTGCCTTCGGTTCTTGGCAATCACAGGCACAAGCCGCTAATGTCTCCAATCAGCCCAATTACAATCCTGCGGGCTCGTTTGTCACGGCCACGTCTTTTCAACAGTCCGACTTTTCAAGCAGTGGGCTCTCATATTCTGGTTTTGTGTTCATTGATTACATCGCTGCCTTCCAGCCCAATCCAGGCACGTCGGTTTCCAACCGGTGCGATGCGATTTTTCATGTGGAAGGGAACTCCGATTATCAGTTTCAGGCGGCGTACTCTGGCCAAGATTTCTTGAACGAAACCACGAGCACGATTTTTCTCCGCAGCAATACCACGGCCCAGACGCTCTTCTCGATCACCGCGTCAGACATGCGTTCAGGCACGTTACCAACCGGCGACTACACGCTCAGCATCCTCATCTCCGGCGGCACCAGCGGCTCGCAGATCGCCGATGCCCGCAGACAGATCGACGCCACCTTCACCATCCCCGCGCCCGGCACCCTGCTCGCCCTCTGCCCGATCGGCATTCTTGCCACGCGTCGCCGCCGCCCATAATCTGCGCCCCCCTACACCCCCACCCGTCCCCCCTCGATCCGCCGATGCCGCACCGTCCGCCGTCCCGGCGCATGGACCTCGACGTCCACCTCGGTTGCATCCCCCGCCGCCTCCAGCGGCTTCGCCGCAATCATCGCACTCGCCCGCACCGGCTCCGTCCCCCGCATCACCAGCGCGGCGTTCCGGTCCGCCCACATCGCCCACAGCGTCAGCGGCGGCAGCGCGAGCAACCCCAGCAATCCCAGCAGTTCCAGCGTCGGTAGCTGCGCCGCCTGCGTCGGCGTTACCAGCCCAAACGCCAGCGACAGCCCCGCGAGAATCGAGCCCACCGCAATCGTGCCCGCGGCCAGCGGCCGCAGAAGTCCCAAACTCAATGCCATGCGCGCCATGCCTCCGTGCGGGCGGTTCGTAGAAACACATTCCAAGCACAACTTGAATCACCCTGAGTCATTCCCAACCGCATGGCTCGTCACGGAGCGTGAGATCGCGTCGGGCAGGGGGACCGTAGATCGGCCCTCCACCATCTTCCACCGCAATCCTTCGCCCCAAACAGGTTATTCGGCCGATGTCACTCTCCCGAATGCCCCCTTCTAGTGCTCCCACATCCCTGCTCACGCCGCCCCAGGCCGGGGGAGCGCGCCCGGAAATCCCCATCGAACCACTGTGGGATGTTGTGCGATCGGTGATTGGGCGGTATTGTCCCGGTCCTGTGAGGATCGGTTTGACCAAACACCGCGCTCGACATGCTGCCCACCCCGCTCTCCGCCTCACCGCCGCGGCCATCGCCGCGCTCGTCGGCAGCGCCCTCAGCATCAGCACCGCTCTCGCCCAACCCGCTGGCGATGATCCGCGCGATCCGCTGGCCCCCCCGGCACCCACAGCCCCAAAGTCCCCGCCCATCAAGGCCGCGCCCGGCACCATGGCGACGATGGACAACCTCGCCGATCGCCCCGTCCGCAACGTCAAGCTCACCGGGCTTACCAAGACCGACACGCAGCTGGTGCAGAACCAGATCCGCACCCGCGCCGGCCAGCCCCTCAGCCCCGAAACCGTCCGCGAGGATGTGCAGCGGCTGAACCGCCTGGGCCGCTTCAAAGAGATCAACGCCCGGGCCCAGCAGTTTGATGATGGCAGCGTCGAGATCAGCTTCGACTTCGCCGAAACCCCCGTCATCCGCGCCGTCGATATCGTCGGCAACCGCCAGCTCACCAACGCGGAAATCTCCCCGCTGGTGAACCTGCTGAAGGACACCCCGGTGGACGAGTTCCAGCTCGGCGCGGCCCGCGCCGCCATCGAGCGCCTCTACCGCGACAAGGGCTACTTTCAGGCCACCGTCACCATCGATCAGAAAGAGCTCGACGAGCAGGGCACCGTCCTCTTCAAAGTCGCCGAGGGCGAGCGCGTCCGCGTCACGGACATCCGCTTCGAGGGCAACAACGCCTTCAAGGAGCGCCAGCTCTCCCCCCGAATCAAGACCACCACCGCCGGCATCTTCGAGACCGGCCCGGTTGATCCCGAACAGCTGGATAAAGACGTCGCCTCCCTGGTCGAGTTCTACCACGACCGCGGCTATCTCGACGTCCGCGCCGACAAGCAAGTCATCTTCGCCCCCAACGGCAAAGAGGCCATCGTCAAGTTCATCCTCGACGAAGGCCCGCTCTACACCCTCCGCAGCATCAAGGCCGAGCTTTTCGGTGATGCCGGCGAGCTCCGCAGCGGCAAGTCCCCGATCTATATCAGTGAGCCGCAGATCGCCGGATTGATGGAGATCAAGGCCGGCGATGTCTACAGCGTGGACAAGGTCAAGAAGTCCATCGACGCCATCAAGAACGCCTACGCCAGCATGGGCTACGTGGACGCCTTCGTCCGTCCCTTCGAACTGCGCGACCCGAACTCGCCCGTGGTCGATCTGCTCGTGCTCCTCCGCGAGGGCGAGCGATTCATGACCGGGATCGTCCAGGTCAAGGGCGACACCATCACCGAGAAGCGCGTCATCATCCGCGAGGATACCGACATTCTTCCGGATCGCCCGCTCAACATGGCCCGCGAGAAGGTCGGCGGCCGCGAGATCACCGACTTCGAGCGCCGCATCGCCGACACCAACCTCTTTGATCCCCAGCCCGGCTCCACCAAGCTCACGCTGCAACCCGAGGATCCATCCAACCCCGGCCACCGCGATGTGCTACTGGAAGTGCTCGAGACCAACACCGGCTCGCTCAGCTTCGGCGTCGGCGCCGGCTCGGACTCCGGCCTCATCGGCCTGCTCAGCTTGAAGCAGCGCAACTTCGATATCACCGACACCCCGGACTCCGTCGACGAGATCTTCTCAGGCAAGGCCTTCCGCGGCGCGGGCCAGGAGTTCGACATCACCCTCGCCCCCGGCACCGATGTCCAGAACTACTCCATCTCGCTGAGTGATCCGTATCTCTTCGACACCGACTATTCCGGCGGCATCAGCGGCTTCTTCTTCAAGCGCAACTACGACCAGTACGACGAGGGCCGCCTCGGCGCCCGCCTCTCCCTGGGCCGCCGCTTCGGCGAGCGCTGGGTCGGCAACGTAAATCTCCGCTTTGATAACGTCAACATCTCCAGCATCGCCTCCGATGCCCCCAACGACCTGTTTGATGTTGAGGGCAACAGCACCGTCTCCGGCATCAGCGGCAAGCTCCAGCGCACCACCGTCGATTCCCGCCTTCGCCCCACCAAGGGCTCGCGCATCACCGCCGAGATCGAACACGTCGGCGCTCTCGGCGGCGACTACAACTTCACCCGCCTCACCCTCGAGCACCAGGTCTTCATCCCCGTCTACGAATCCTTCCTCGGCTACCGCACCGTGCTGAGCTGGAAGACCACCGCCTCCTACATCCCCGACGGCAAGAGCGAAGTCCCCATCTTCGAGCGCCTCTACCTCGGCGGCCGCACCCTCCGCGGCTTCAAGTACCGCACCGTCAGCCCCAAGGGCTACCGCCACGACACCGGCCAACTCGGCAACGATGGCGTTGGCGGCACCTGGCTCTTCTTCACCGGCGTCGAGCTCCAGCAGCCGCTGTACAAAGACATCATCTCCGGCGTGGTCTTCATCGACTCCGGCACCGTCACAAATCGCCCCGGCTTTGCGGAGTATCGCGTCGGCGCGGGTTTCGGCGTTCGCATCTCCGTCCCGCAGCTCGGCCCCGTCCCCCTCGCCTTTGACTTCGGCTTCCCCCTGCTCAAGCAAAACGGCGACCAGAAGCGCCTCTTCAGCTTCACCCTCGACGTCCCCTTCAACTAACGCCCACACACGCCCGGGATGCGCGACGCCCTGCGGGCGAATCCCGTGGATATCCGAGCGGATCGGCCGCCCGCTCTCTGCTACCATTTCCCACGTTTGTAAAGACTAACTCAGATCAATCAGCCCCAGAACGGAGTCGCATCATGAGCAATCAATCAGGTCGTCAACGGGTCAATCGTCAGTGGTTCACCGGTCTCGCCCTCGTGTCCTGTCTCGCCGTCGGTGCGTATGTCAGCCGCGCCACCGCCAACGCCGCCTTCCGCGCCACGCCCCCCGCCGCGCCCGTCATCGCAATGGTGGACCTGGAAAAGGTCATCCAGTTGATGAAGGAGCGCGAGGACAAGGAGAACGCGCTCAAGGCCCGCACCGAGGAATACAAGGCCAAGCTCAAGCAGCTCCAGGATGAGGCCGCCAGCGACAAGTCCAAGCTCGACGCCGAGACCCCCGGCCCCGCCCAGATCGCCATGGCCAAGGCCCTGCGCGAGAAGATCTTCCGCGCCGAGTTCGAGGGCCAGTACGCCACCAAGGTCCTCGGCGAGATGCAGGGCGAGATGCTCAAGGATCTCTACACCAAGATCAACGACACCGCCCGCTCCATCGCCAAGCGCAACGCCTACCAGCTCGTCATGACCAGCGACGAGAACGCCCAGGTCAACGCCGGCGACCCCGACAGCATCAAGCGCGCCATCGCCTTCAAGCGCATCCTCTACGTCGATCCCGCGATGGACATCACCAACGACATCGTCAACGAACTCAACAACGCCTACGCCACCAGCGGCTCCGCCCCCATCACTCCCAAGAAGAAGTAATCCCCACACACGCCCGGGATGAGCGCGTCTTCGAGCGAATCCCGCGGATACATGTGCAACCCCCTCGGCCCCGGACCACCGTCCGGGGCCGTTTTCGTCCCCGCACCCTCAAATCACCCGCGAAATACCGCCTTCTCCACCACCCCACGCCCCTCTCCCCACTTGTGTATCCACCCCGGCCACCGTACACTGCTTCACACTCCTGTGAGGGCCAACTCCCGCCATGCCTCCCGCCACTTCGCATTCCCACACCTGGACTCCCCCCCCCGCGGCCGACGCCTACTGGAACGCCCTCATCCACGACAGCGGCGCCGCCGTCGCCGTCTTTGATTCCGACGGCTGGATCCAATACGCCAACCCCGTTTTCCTCCGCATCAGCGGCGTCAAATCCTTCGACGAGCTCAAGCGCCTCTCCATCGAGGACCGCCTCCAGCACGACATGGCCGAGGAGCGCCTCCTCATCCTCCGCGATGTCCTCCGCACCGGCCGCCCGCAGATGTTCAAGGACCTCCGCCGCGGCCGCGCCATGGTCGTCACCGCCCGCCCCTTCCCCGGCCAGCCCGGCTTCGCCCTCGCCATCTTCCGCCCCGCCGACATACCCAACTGGGCCAGCGACGCCGAGCCCACCGATGTTGATTCCGCGCAGATCAAACACGTCGATGCCGGCCCCCTCTCGGTCCTCTCCGAGCGCGAAAAGGAAATCCTCGCCCTCATCGGCCAGGGCATGACCAGCGCACAGATCGCCAAGAAACTCTGCCGCACCATCAAGACCATCGAGTGGCACCGCAGCGCCATCGCCCGCAAGCTGCACACCAAGGACCGCGTCGCCCTGGCGCAAATGGCCATCCAGGCCGGCCTCTGCTCTCCGACCTTCAAGGTCCCCATGGGCAAATCCCGCGGCCGCGCCGGTGGCATGGCCACCGCCAAGACCAACTGATTTCCTTCGCGCTCGCGCCACCAAAGTCGTGCCACCGACTTTTGCCGCTCTGGGCAAACGTCGGTGCAGTCCACCAGTCGCGCCGATCAAACCCCCGAATCTCTGC
>JBKJOD010000104.1:0-9322 GCA_046593245.1 Phycisphaerales bacterium | reverse complement strand
ACCGAGGCGGCGTGCGCCACGGCGCACGGCACCTGGGGTGGCGTTGGCACAAGCTGCACGACCACTTCGTGCATCACACTCACTCCATCCGGTGCGTGCTGCATCACAAACTCCGCGGGCACAGTGAGTTGCTCTTCCCGCACGCAGGCCGCGTGCACGGCTGACAATGGCGTGTGGCGTGGTGCTGGCGTGGCCTGCTCGGCAACGCTGTGCGCTCCAGCGCCCGTCACCGGCGCGTGCTGCCTCGCGGCTACCGGAACCATCAACTGTGTGATCTCAACCGAGGCCGCATGCTTGACGAACCACGGCACCTGGCGCGGCGCGGGCACGGCTTGCTCTGCCACGCTCTGTCCGTCTCCGACTCCGACCGGCGCGTGCTGCCGAGCCGATGCCGCGAGCGGAACCGTCGGCTGCACCATAACTACCGAAGTATTTTGCGTTGCCGGTGGTGGGGCGTGGCGCGGTGCCAACACCGCCTGCACCACGACCACCTGCCCGACCCCGACACCCACCGGCGCGTGCTGCGCCAGCGGCTTTGCCGGCCCAGTGTGCTTCGTCACCACAGCTCTCCAGTGCGCAAGTGCCACCAACGGTCACTATCAGGGCAACGGCATCGTGTGTACCGCGACCACCTGCCCTGTCGCTGCTCCCACCGGCGCGTGCTGCGTTGTAACGACCGCGGGCACATCCGCCTGCCAGACGTTGACTGAGGCGGCGTGCTCCACCGCTCACGGCATATGGCGCGGTGCGAACACCACCTGCGGAAATGACACCTGCGTCGTCCGCGCTGCCTGCTGCCTCCCCGCCGCCAGCACCCCGACGGGTGCGGCCTGCATCGTCACCAGCGCCGCAGACTGCACCGCGCGGCTGGGCACCTTCCACGCCGAGAGCGCGGCCTGCACCGCGACCATTTGCCCCGTGCCCACGCGCGGCGCCTGCTGCCTGAACGAGAACGGCGCATCCACTGGACTGTGCGTCCTGGTCACCGAAGCGGATTGCACCGCTCGCCACGGCACCTACCAGGGCAACAACTCCGCCTGCACCGCAACCACCTGCCCCCGTCCTCCCGTCCGCGGCGCGTGCTGCGTGACCGCGATTGGCGCCGTCACCTGCTCGCAGCTCACGGAAGCCGCCTGCGCCACTGCGCAGGGCATCTACCTTGGCAACAACACATCCTGTGGCATCGATGCCTGCCTGCCCCGCGGCGCGTGCTGCAATCCCATGCTCTCCACCAGCACCGCCAACTGCCTCATCACCACACAGGCAGCGTGCACGAATCTCCACGGCACGTGGAACAGCGGCGTGACCTGTGCCGCGGCCAACTGCCCGGCCGGTCCCTCGCGCGGCTCGTGCTGCATTCCCGGCGTCATCGGCCAGGTCTGCATCCAGCTCACCGAGGCCGGTTGCGCGGAGCGCCACGGCACCTACGGCGGTGCCAACTCGATCTGCTCTCCCACCACCTGCCAGCGCGCCTGCGTCTGCGACTGGAACCACTCCGGCGGCGTCAACAGCGCCGACCTGCACGACTTCCTCACCGCGTTCCTTGCCGGAAGCGCGGATATCAACGGCGACGGCCACACGGATCTGGCGGACATCAACGCCTTCCTGGAGTGCTTCAACCATCCGCCGGCGTCCTGCTTCGGCAATCCGGCACCGATTCTCAATCCCACCACGACCCCCAAGGAACTGGAAACCACTCAGGACGGCACCGGCACGCCGACCATCCCGACCGTGGACGATCAGCCATGATTCGATAGCCATCTATCTCACTTGATTGTGACACTGTTCACAAGCCCGCCCTCATCGGGGCGGGCTTTTTCGTTGTGTCTGTCACACACACGTCTGAGAGCAGGCGCACTGAGTTGATCTCGCGATCAATACGCGCGGAAAGCATTTCGGTTCTTGACAGAACGTTCGGGTCTGGTACCTTGAACAGTCGATGATCTCTTGTGTGCGTTCCGCCCCTTGAAGCGCGGGATGGTGTGTGTGGACTGTTTCGGGGCGGGGCTCTGATTGTATTGAGGAGCCCAACATGATGTCCTTCCCTCGTCTGCTCGGCGCGGTTCTCGCGGCGTGTTGTTGCCTGATTTTCGTCGGCACCGCCGCGGCACAGTCCAGCGCTGGCGCGTGCTGTCTGCCCTCCGGCCAATGCGTGCTGCTGGCGCAGTGCGATTGCGAGATGCAGGGCGGCGGCTTCGGTGGCGTTGGCTCATCCTGTGTGGGCTTCAACTGCCAGGTCTTCCGTTTCGGCGCCTGCTGCACCGTCACCGGATGCGCCAACACCACCCAGGCGCTCTGCTCTGCCTTCCCTGGCACGTTTGCTTTCGGATTGACGTGCGGCGCGGCGGGCGTGCCCTGCCCGCCAATGCTCAAGGCGTGCTGCTGCGGCACCTCGTGCTACCTCACCGATGCCACACTCTGCAGCCACCAGGGCGGCACACAGTTGCCCGCCACAAGTTGCACGCCTAATCCGTGCATCCCCAGCACCAGTGGCGCGTGCTGCGATGTCTTCGGCAACTGCACCATCGTCTCCGGTGCGACCGCCTGCCAAGGCCAGTTCCTCGGTGTGGGAACCACCTGCACGCCCAACCCCTGTACGCCCATCGTCGGCGCGTGCTGTGATTCGGCGGGTAACTGCACGCTGGTTTCCAGCCCGGCCGCGTGCGTCGGCACGTTCTTGGGCGCCGGGACCGTTTGCAATCCCAACCCCTGCCCGGGCGCGTGCTGCGACTCCGCTGGCAACTGCACGCAAACCACCGTCACCGCCTGTCAGGGTTCGTTCCTGGTCGGCTCTTGCACACCGAATCCCTGCCCACCCAAAGTCTGCTGCGATCCGGCCACTGGCAACTGCCAGCTCATCACGCCCTGCCCCGCCGGATGGACACAAGCCGTCGGCCCCTGCACGGCGACGCTCTGTCCCGTGCCGCAGTTCAACGGTGTCTGCTGCGATTTCCTCGGCAACTGCATCCCGTGGGTGCTCGGCACCGCGTGCAACGGCCAGATTCTGACCAACACCACGTCGTGCAGCCCGAACCCGTGCATGCCGCTGGTCTGCTGCGATCCGCTCACTGGCCTGTGCAGCGCGTTGCCCGCGTCGGGCGCGTGTCCCACCGGATGGACGCAGGTCACCGGCCCTTGCACGCCCAACAACCCATGCCCGACCTCGCAGGGCGTGTGCTGCGATCTCCAGAACAACTGCTTCCTGCTGGCCATCGGCGCTGGCTGCAACGGAACGATCTTCCCGAATCTGACCTCCTGCAATCCCAACCCCTGCCCGCAGATGGCCTGCTGCACGGCTGCCGGTGGATGCTTCCTGGTTGCAAACTCGGCGCAGTGC
This sequence comes from Phycisphaerales bacterium, assembly GCA_046593245.1. Classification (GTDB taxonomy): domain Bacteria; phylum Planctomycetota; class Phycisphaerae; order Phycisphaerales; family UBA1924; genus UBA4658. The sequence goes on along the minus strand of JBKJOD010000104.1, from coordinate 5,985 downwards.
ACCGGTCAGCTCTTCCCCAACCTCGCCTCCTGCACTCCGAATCCTTGTGTGTTTACCGTCTGCTGTGATCCGGCTACGGGCATCTGTGTGAACGTCACGCCGTGCCCGCCCGGAAACATTGTCGTTCCCGGCCCATGCTCTCCGCTGGTCGCCTGCGGCCCCAGTGGCGTCTGCTGCGACGCGGCTGGCAACTGCTTCCCGATGGTCGGTGGTGTGACCTGCAACGGCACCATCTTCCCGAATCTCTCTTCGTGCACTCCCAACCCGTGCATCCCCAATGGCGCGTGCTGCCAGCCCTGCTCCGGCGCGTGCTCGACAACCACCCCCGCCAACTGCCCCTCTCCGTACACCTACTTCCCCGGTGCGCCGTGCCAGCCGGGCGTCTGCCCGACCACGCCCGTCTTCGGCAAGTGCTGTCTGAATCAGACGTGCATCACGGCCACCAGCTGCGATTGCGTGCTCAAGGGCGGCACCTTCAGCGGCGCGGTGCCCTGCAGCCCGAACCTGTGCGCGGGCGATGGCCCCGGCGCGTGCTGCCACAACGGTTCCTGCACCATCATGAGCGCGGGCACCTGCGCCCAGGTTGGCGGCACGTCAGCGATTGGCGTCTCGTGTGCCGCAGCGTTCCCCAACTGCACCTCGCCCGTCTCCGTCTGCTGTTGCTGCGGTCTCTGCCACATCCTTGATGCTCAGGCCTGCGCCATCGCCGGCGGCACCGTCGCCGTCGGCACCGCGTGCACACCGCTGAGCTGCTTCCCCAACGGCGGCGCGTGCTGCAACCCGGCGACGGGCGCCTGCTTCGCGGTGGCAAACTCCAGCCAATGCACCGCACCGTTTGTCTTCTTCCTCGGCCAGCCCTGCACGCCCGCGGCGTGTGTGCAGACGGGCTCGTGCTGTGATGTTTGCACCGGAACCTGCACGGTCATTACCGGAGCGCAGTGTCCGACCACGTTCCAGATCTACACCGCCGGTGGCACCTGCCTCCCGCCTGCAACCTGTATTCCGACGTGCGGCGCGTGCTGCACCAACAACGCCGCCGGGCAGCCGTTCATCTGCACCTTGGTGCAGGCCCAGACGGTGTGCACCGGCATCTGGCAGGGCGTCGGCTCCACCTGTGTGCCAAACAACCCCTGCATCCCGCCCAACGCTACGTGCTGCAACAACGCCACCGGCGTCTGCCAGGTTTTCGCGAACACCAGCACCTGCCCGTTCATCGGCTGGACACTGCAGCCGACCGGGACACCCTGCTTCCCCAACCCCTGTCCGATCTTCGGCGCGTGCTGCCAGCAGGGCGCGGTCACCTGCACAACAACGGTGCAGACGGCCTGCAACGGTCAGTGGTTTGCCAACTCTTCCTGCAATCCCAATCCGTGCGTGCGCGTCTGCTGCAACGTCAACACCGGGCAGTGCGGCGTGCTGGGCTTCGGCCTCGTCTGCCCCGTCAACACCATTGGTGTTGCCGGCACCACCTGCACGCCCAGCCCGTGCCCGCCCTTGGGCGCGTGCTGCATCAGCGGCACCATCCTTTGCACCACCACCTTCCAATCCAACTGCAACAACGGCACCTGGTTCCCGGGCGGCACCTGCAACCCGAACCCATGCGTGAAGGCGTGCTGCAACCCCAGCACCGGCGGCTGCGTCCAGGTCTTCAGCGGCAGTGCCTGTCCCGTGGGTGCAACGCCCGTACTCACCGGCATCACTTGCACGCCCAACCCCTGTCCGCCCGTCGCTCCGTGCTGCACGCAACCCAACGGCTGCATCATCACTACACAGGCCGCCTGCCTGGCCGGTCCGTTCCCCGGCCTGTGGGGCCCGGTCGGCGCCTCGTGCAACATCATCTGCTCGCGTGCGTGCTGCAACAACACCACCGGCGCGTGCACGACCACCGGCGTCTTCGGCATCTGCCCGCCCAACTCCACACCCATCGGGCTGGTCTGCACTCCAAGTCCCTGCCCGCCCATGGGCCGCTGCTGCACCTTCCCCGGCGGCTGCACCATCACGGTGCAAACTGCCTGCAACGGCATCTGGGGTCCGGCCGGTAGCACCTGCACGACCAACCCGTGCGTCCACGCCTGCTGCAACACGCAGACCGGCGCGTGCATCATCGCTCCCATCTACGCCTTCTGCTTCGGCCCGTGGGTGAACATCGTCAACACCACCTGCACGCCCAACCCCTGCCCGCCCGTCAACAAGCCCTGCTGCCTCGCCAACGGTTCGTGCGTCATCAACAGCCCGTCAGCGTGCGCGCTGGTCGGCGGCACCGTCCAGACCACCGCCACTTCCTGCGCCACCGTCGTCTGCCGCGGCGCGTGCTGCTTGCCGCCCAACGCCATCGTCTGCGGCGTTCCCTCCGGCACGCACTGCGTGCTCACCAGCCAGTCCCAGTGCACCGGCACTTGGAACGGCTACGGCAGCGTCTGCGCCGTTCCCGCCACCAGCACCAACTACACAACCTGCTGCCGCGCCAACATCAATGGCATCGGAGGCGTGACGGTCGCGGACATCTTCGCCTTCCTCTCTGCGTGGTTCAGCGGCTGCACCGGCCAGGCCGGCCCGCCCTGCAACGGCATCAACGCGGACTTCAACTGCGACGGCTTTGTGAACGTCGCGGACATCTTCGCCTTCCTGAACGCCTGGTTCGTTGGCTGCTCCTGAGCCGCGTGAGCGCGTGATTCTTTGAGTTTCATTCAGGCCCCGGCGACCATCGCCGGGGCCTTTTTTCTGCGCATCAGTGGCCACGCGGGCTCTGGAACACGTCCCATAACGCGAGTTGTTCGGGCCGCAATCGACTTGTCATGCCCCGTGTCGCGCGGCGTCGAATGTGGTGTCTGCGCGCCGGGTGCGGCGCGATCACGCTTGTTTGCAGGAGATGTGCCATGAGTCGTTTCACGCGGTCCGCGTTCAGTGGTGCTCGTCGTGGTCGTCAAAGTGGTGGGGAGGGCGCGGCCATGGAAGCCCTCGAGCCACGCTCGCTGCTGGATGGCGCGCTGCCGCTGGTGATTCTTTCGGTCTCCAATCCCAACGCCGCGGAACACGACTCGATGATCGGGCGGTTCACCATCACGCGCTTCGGCAACATCGATACGCCGCTGCCGGTGCGCTTCCAGATCGCCGGTTCGGCCACGCCCGGCGCGGATTACACCGGGCTCAGCGGCCTGGCCACGATTCCGGCGGGCCGGCGCACCGTCACGCTGCCGATCATCCCGATCGACGATCTGGCGGTGGAGGGTGACGAGACGGTGCGGGTGATTCTGACGCCCGACACCGCGAACTACCGGCTGGACACCACGGCCGCGCTGAATCGCAACCGCGTCATCACCATCACCGACGATGACAACCGCCCGACGATCACCATCGCCACGCCGGACCCGCTCGCGGGCGAGACCGGCAACGACACCGCGATGTTCACGATCCGGCGCACCGGCGCGACGGATCTGCCGCTGACGGTGAACATCCGCATCGCCGGTTCGGCCACACCGACGGTGGACTACGAGGCGCTGCCCACGAGCGTGACGTTTCAGCCCGGCCGCCGCGCCGCGTTTCTCACCGTGCGAGCGAACAACGATGCGCTGCTGGAGGGCAACGAGACGGTGCGTGTCATCGTTCAGCAGTCCGAGACGGACAGCTACTCATTGAAGCTGGACGACCCGAGTTCCTTCCGTCGCGCCATCTTCATTCAGGATCGCCCGCTGGTGACGCTGTTCGTCACCGATCCGCTCGCCACCAGTTTCCCCGCCGACACCGCCGAGTTCATCCTCTTCCGCACCGGGCCTGTCGATCAGCGGCTGCAGATCGCGTTCCGCCTGGAGGGTTCCGCCATCGCGGGTACCGACTACGAGCGGCTCCCCTCGATCCTGACCATTCCCGCCGGGAGTGCCTTCACCCGCATCACCATCCGCGGCCTGAACGCCGAACTGACCCAGCAGGTCAAAACCGTCCGGCTCGTGCTCACGCAGCTCGCCACCTACAACCTGGATACCTCTTCGCAGGGTCGCAGCAGCGGCGTGGTGAGCATCATCGACGACACCATTCCGCCGGGAGTCTGATACGACCCTGTGCGCACGCACAGGACATGGCACGAGTGTGGTCGGGAAGCGGCACACCCTCGGCTTGCGCGGAGGGCTCGTATTCGGCTCTGCAGAGGCGTATCATCGCCCTTCCCCTTTTGGAGCCAGACGCGCCATGCCGCACGTGATCGCCGAACCCTGCATCGGAACCAAGGACACCTCCTGCGTTGAGGTCTGCCCGGTGGACTGCATCCACCCGACCAAGAACGAGCAGGAGTTCGGCAAGTTCGACCAGCTCTATATTGATCCGGACACCTGCATCGACTGCGGCCTGTGCGTGGACGAGTGCCCGGTGAAGGCGATCTTCCCCGAGGAGGATCTTCCCGGGGAGTGGAAGAAATACGTTCAGATCAATCTGGACTTCTTCAAGAAGTAACTAGTCCGTGGGTACCGCCACGCTCCGCGTGGCGTTCGCTGGGTGTCGGTCGCCATCACATCTTCGCAAGCACGCCCAGACTCTCAGCGGCGAGCGCCAGTTCCGAGTCGTGCGTGTGAAGTGTGCGCTTGCCCAAGGATGCCGATGCGAGGAGATGCACATCGATCCAGCTCAGGTTCCGCCCGTAGAGTCGGTGACTCTCAAGAAAGCGGACCACGATGCCGTGTGGGAGCATCACCGCCGATCGAACCTCGCCGAGCTCATCCAGAAGTTCCCTTCTCTTTCGCGCATTTCCGCACGCAAGTTCGCCGTACACCAGCGGATGCACCTCGACCTGTCGACTTCGCAACGCACGAAAAAGCAGCTCGTCCCCCTGTCGCATCATGCGAATCCAAGCGGACGTATCGGCGATCATCACGACGCCATTCTCCGGCGCGCGGGCACCTTCAAGTCAGGCATCGTTCCCGACATGTCGGCCAGCCGACGCATCGCTTCCTGCTCGATGAGGGACTGCAGTGCGCGATGAATGAGCGCCGTCTTCTGGGTAATGCCCGTGTACTTCTGGGCCTTTTTCACGAGAGCCGCGTCAAGATTGAGTGTTGTACGCATATGCACAAGTATGCATCATTGATGCATACTTGTCAAGCGTGCTCTCGGGGGTGGTCCGGCTCTCCGAGCCGGATGCAGAGCATGCACACAGACCACACGTCCGGCTCGGAGAGCCGGACCACCCAGCTCAGGCCCCCGGCGCCGTCCGGCGCGCCACGCCCACCGCGCCGCCCTTGGCGTTCGTGTTCATGTGCCCGTGCGGGCCGCCCATGCCAGCGCCCAGTGCCTTGGCGCTCGGCGCGGCCTTGTCGCTCTTGCCCGCGGCACGCTTCTTGGCCTGCGCCGCGAGCATGAGGTCAAGCTGCGTGGGCTTCTTGGCCGGCGCGGCCGCGGCGGGCTTGGGGGCGCTCGCCTTCGGCGCGGCCTCGGCCTTCGCGGCTGGCTTGGAAGGAGCGGCCTTCGCGGGCGATGACTTGGAAGCGGGAGCGGACTTGGTCTGGGTCTTCTTGGGGGTTGCCATGCCCGATGGTAGGGGGATTGCGGCCATCGGCGTACGATTCGCCCCTCGCAGCAGCATTTTTCGCCCACGCGATCCTTCGGAGCCCCTCATGCGCGCCATCGTCACCGGCCAGATCGGAATGGACAAGAAGCCCTACCTCAAGCAGGTCGCCGAACTGGCGGGGCAGACGGGCGAGAAGGGCGGGATCGAGCTGTACAACATCGGCGACATGATGTATAGCGAGGGCAAGGACGTGCGCCCGGGTCGGATTCTCGATCTGCCCATCAGCCGCCTGAACTCGCTGCGCCGGGCCGCGTTCAAGGATGTGATTACTTCCAGCGCGGCCCACAAGAACATCATCGTGAACACGCACGCGACGTTCCGCTGGCGGCACGGGCTCTTCTCCGCGTTCGACTTTGATCAGATCACCGCGATGAAGCCGGATGTGTTCATCTGCTTGGTGGACAACATCGAGGTCGTCCACAACCGCCTGC
>JBKJOD010000086.1:0-4224 GCA_046593245.1 Phycisphaerales bacterium | reverse complement strand
GATTGAGCGGAACCCATTCCCCTCCGATTAGATCACTTGCGGGATTGCGAAGAGAAGGGTGCTTGAGCGAGAGAGAAGAGAGCGACAAGGGATCATCCTCCGCGCGGAGCGGGTGTCGGGGTCGGAACTGAAGGACTAGGCGCAGAGGGTACGGCGTGCGAGCCGTTCGCCTTCGTGGAATGCTCGATATGCCCCGATTTGCCCGGAGAATCGTCCAGCGGGGTCACTCCAACCTTTGTCGCACCGCCGGGCTGCACGCGAAGGGCGTCGATGGCTTCCTGGGTGAGCCGCACGGAGGCGGCGTCGAGAATACACTGTGTCTGCACCGCACGGAACTCGCCATCCGCGTCGAGCACGCTCACGATTGCAGTCTGCTTTGCATCGGCCGCTTCACAACTACCTCCGACCGAAAGCCGTCGCGTATTGCGCACCAGCGAAATGTCCGCGGTCAACGCCTCAAGCGTCGGGCCACCATCGAAGCAGTCGATGAGGTCTTTGTATGCGAAGCCCAGCTTCTCGAGCATTCTGCGAGCCGGCAGCGTCTCTGGCCCCACGGTTGCGATCACGCTCCGGGCCTCGGGCGAAAGGAGCGTGAGGTAGATCTCCTCGTGCGGGAAGAGCGCGGTGATGAACTCTTTGCTGAACTGGCAGAATGCGTCCGCCTCGGCATAGGTCAGGTTGATGAAGCGACGGCCGAGATATTCCCAGAGCGTGTTGCGGCCATCTGGAGTGATCGGGCCCATGAGTTCGGCGATCACGCGCTCGGCGAAAAAACCACGGTGCAGGCCGATGAAATGAAAACGGACCAGCGAAAGGAACCGTCCGAGTCTCGCTTTGTGTCCGCGGTATGAGGGCTGCAGGATCAGCCCTCCGATCTCCGTTGGCCCGCTCTCATCCAGATGCAGCTTGGCGACCACATGGCTCGCGCCCGATTGAAGCGTCTGCGAGAACAACTCTTTCTTCGTAAGCCGCAGCGAGACGTTCGGCCGCCCCAGTCCACCCATATGCGAGATGATCTGACTGGTGCCAAGAACGCCTCCGGACTCAGTATCTTCCAGAGCAAACATAAAGAGGTCTGAGCGCGAGACGGCCGCGCCGAGACCGGATGATTCCCCGGCATAGATCGGCCCCGCCCCACGATTGTGAGTGGTCCGGCCCTCCGAGCCGGGCGAGAACGATCCTGCTCGAAGCCCTTGATCAACCCAGGCCGGAATGTCCGTCGCCGCCTTGCGAAAACACTCCTCACTCCACATCGCCTTGTCCGCGATAATGTCGCGATCGGCGGGCAGATTGATGAAATGCACCATCTTCGCCAGCTTAAGCAGCGTGGAAACATCATCGATCTTGGCTCGGCGCATCAGAAACATCTGGGTCAGCCCTCCGCCGCGCAGGTGGCAAGACCCTGCTCGATGCACTTCATCACCCGCGGCCAGTCTTGCTCATTGAACACCCCCAGCGGCGGCAGCATGCGGATGTGGTATGGCCCGTGGCCGCAATAGAACACCACGATGCCCGCGTCAAAGAAGTGCTTGCACGCCTTGACGATCTTCTCTTTCTTGCCGCCGAACGGCGTGAACTTCATCATGCCGCCGTTGCCGCCGACGATGTCCGCGAAGTCCTTGCCCGCCGGGAACCACTCCGGATTGCGCGCAGCGATATCGCGGATGCCTTTGCTGAACGCGGCGTGATGCCGTGAGAACGCCCCCTGCGGGCCGTAGTTGTTTCCTTCATCTAGCCGCTGCAACACGCGCGTTCCCTGGCGGAAGGCAACTGTGGAACTTGTGAAAGTGCCGCTCAGCAGGCCGGGGCCCGGGTTGTACTCCTCGGTGAACAGGGTGGCGCAGACTTGCGTCATCTTACCGATGCAGAACACATCCACAAACTCGCCAAGATTGAGCTGCTCGTACGCGAACATGCTGGTGGTGCGCCCGAATGTCTGAATCTCGTCGTCCCAGATCGCAATCTTGGCATCACGACAGACCTTGAACAGTTCAGTGAAAAACTCGCGCGGCGCGGTGTTGAAACCGCCCTCGCCCTGCACCAGCTCGAAGATGAAGCAGGCGTGCTGCTTGGGATAGCGCTCAACATACTGGCGCAGATGCGAGACGCACATGTCGATGTACCGCGTCGCGCCCGACTGGTCGCCCGCCGACATCCTCTTGGCTACGGCCTCGTCGTAGAAAGGCATGTAGTCCACCTGTGTGGAGAGTGGAATGCCGACGCGGTTGGCCGCGGCGTCCCCGATCTGGCTCATGGTGACGCTGCGCCCCATGAAACAGTCTTTGAAAGCGATCACGCGGCTGGCAGGCGCGTGCTTCTGATAACAGACCTTGACCGCATTCTCGTTGGCCATACAACCGGAAGTGGACGAATAGCAGTGTTTGAGCCGGCTGGATCGCGCGGCGAGCTTCAGCAACGTTTCCGCAAACTCGTACGCCTCCCATCCTGATTGCAGATTGCCGTGCTGAAGCGTGTCGTTGAGAGATGCCTTCACCGCCGTGCGAATCTGGTCCGCATCCGAGTGCCCGAAGAAGTACACACCGATGCCGTTGATCATGTCCCACTTGACGGAACCGTCCATCAGTTCAACGAGCGCGCCGTTGCCGAGGCCGGAACCAAGATACGGATACAGCAACGCGCGGCCGCGCGTGTCCGCTGCACGCTTCATGTACGAGTCATACGACTCCTTGAGCGCGGCGTTCGCCGGCCGGATGTCCGTCAGCATCGCGGACTTGGCCTGCACCTCGCGCACGATCTGCTCGATCGCCGCGTTGAGCGCGGGGCTGGCGTGCAGCTCAGAAGCAACGGTGTGCGCGGCCACGCCGGGGGCAGTTGGCTGTTGTTGTGCAGCGGTCATGGTGGACATGGAGTGGTCCTGATTCGTGCGGGTCCGAGAACACGAAACAACTATAGAGGGCGCATGGTCTATCGACCGAATGCATACTTCAGCCGAGAGCCGAACCGCGAGTTTTCGACTATCAAAAGTGCGGCTGGCTTGCCCGCATCATGGTCAGAGCAAGCAACTGGCATCGCTGGACCAGACTGGAGAGGTCAATCCACTCCTGCTGCGTGTGCAGACCGCCGCCACGGACGCCGAGAGTGTCGAGTGTGGGAAGGCCGGCCGACTGCATGAGATTGCCGTCGCAGACACCAGCAGTTTTCGAGAAGGGGAGTGATTGGCCGAGATCGGTGGCGGCGGAGCGCACCAGGTTTGCAAACATAGAAACTTCGGGGGTTTCTGGCTTTGCAGGTCTGCTGATGTTCATCTTGAAAGCCGACGTTGTCCCCATGAAGGGCTCTCGAAGAACTCTCTCGAAGTTTGCCGCGAAAACGGCAGCCTGCTCGTCGTGACCGAATCGAGCGTTTCCCCAAGCCCGTGCAAGATCTGGTACCACGTTGGTCGAGGTACCGCCTTGGAGCGGTCCTACGTTGACGATGAACGTCTCGCCAGCTTCGGTCAGCGGCGAAGCGATGATATTGACGAGTGCCATGACCGCCGAGGTCCCCTTGACAAAGTCGCGACCGACATGGGCAGCCTTGCCGTGAACTTCGATCATGAACTGTGCGCTGCCAGCACGTTCGACGACGAGGCCGCCGTCTGCGGTGGCGGGTTCGAGGGCGATGCCCAAACCACGCGCAGAGGCGATGCGGGTCGCTTCGCCCTTGATAGCGGGAGCGGAGTGGTAGCTTCCGGTTTCCTCATCTGAATTGAACAGCAATGTCCAGTTCAGAGTCTCTCCCGCCTCTTCAAGCACTTCGAGCGCGGCGAGGGCGATGACGAGGCCGCCTTTCATGTCCACGCAGCCGGGGCCGACAGCGGTCTTCCCGTCAGATGCAAGGGAGAGTTCGCGGAAAGGACCGTCGGGATTGTGAACTGTGTCAAGATGGCCGGCGATCAGCAGTTCGCAGCCGCTACCGCTGCGGGTGCGACGGCAGATCGCGGTTGGAAGGGGAGTTTGGCCGGGCATCTCGCCGTAGAGCCATTCGGGACAGAGCACGCCGGATCTAATCTCGATCTCCGCCCCGAGCGCAGCCGCACGCTCCGTCAACCGCTCGCGCGTTTCATCCAGCGCAGCGACATTCCTTCCACCTGTCGGCAACTCCACGTGCAGCCGCAGATCCTCCAGCAGCGCCGACGCTCGCCGCTGAATCGCTGCGCACACGCGCTGCTCACATTCCGTCAGCGACATCGCTCATCCCTCCCCGCGATTGACTGTCTTCCAG
>JBKJOD010000370.1:0-6060 GCA_046593245.1 Phycisphaerales bacterium | reverse complement strand
GCCCCGATGCCCCCGTAATCCCGGCCACGCCCCCTCCAATGGTCATGGTCCCAGTTGCTAGCAAACAAATCATGCTCGGCGTCGGTTCTGGCCCCATCCGCGACGCCGCAGGCAAGTCCAAGCCCACGCCGCAGGTCTACATCCGCGAGCCGGACGGCGAAATCAAGATCATCATCCCCGATGCGGAGAAGTCTGACGACACCTACACGCGCGTGAATCGCTCGGCAGAAAAGGGTTTGAAAGAGCTGACACCCTCCCAAGACAAGAACAAACCACTGCCGACCGTACCCAATCCAACCGGACCAGGGTCAACTCCACCCCAGGGACAGGGTGGGCGCGGCGGGTAATCTTTGCGCAAGCCCAATTCCGACAGCGAGTTGGCTCAGAATTCGTGAAACTCGAAGCCCTCAACGCTTGACCACGCGAGACGGCTCGCTAAAGTTCCCCCCCAATCCAAGACCACAAGTCTTGCGGCTGGGGAAAACGGAAACGGCCACGAAAAGGGCTGGTTCTGGGCCAAAGTGGGTTGATCCCATCAAGCCAAGCATCTTTGAAAACCGGATAGTTGAGCGGAATGATTTTGATGGATGATTTATTTGTTTCGACGGCCAGACTGCTGTGTGACATCGCCCCCCGGCTTTGAAGCAAAGTGGAAAGGTTGGTCGAGACTGCGATCACCGAAAGAATTTGTAGAGCGCAAACACCAAGTTAGTGAACAGCGATTGACTGCTGGGTAGTCAGTCGTAGGCAAAGATAAGTGTTAGTGTGTCTTGTGTTGGTTGACAGCATCAGGCGACGAAGTGAACTATCAGAGGTTCGGGCGCAAGCCCGGGCACTTGTTTTTTCACGACGCTCGGTTGGTGTGGTCAAGCCAATAAGGGCGCGCGGTGGATGTCTTGGCGTACAGAGGCGATGAAAGACGTTGGAACCTGCGATAAGCCTAGGGGAGCTGGTAACCGAGCTGTGATCCTAGGATTTCTGAATGGGGAAACCCACCCGCAAGGGTACCTTCACCTGAATGCATAGGGTGAAGGAGCGAACGTGGCAAAGTGAAACATCTCAGTAGCCACAGGAAAAGGAAGCAAAAGCGATTCCGTTAGTAGCGGCGAGCGAAAGCGGATTATTCGACAGACCAGATGAACCGGATGGAATGCCGGGCCTGAGAAGGTGAAAGCCCTGTATCTGCGAGTCGAAGTGTCTTCAAGTAGGGTCGGGCTCGTGAAACCTGGCCTGAACATGGGGGGTCCATCCTCCAAGACTAAATACTCCTGTACGACCGATAGCGAATCAGTAAGGCGACTGAAAGATTAAAAGCACCCCGACGAGGGGAGTGAAAGAGTACCTGAAACCGCGCGCTTACAAGCGGTGGGAGTCCTTCGGGATGACCGCGTGCTTTTTGCATAATGAGCCGGCGAGTTGGTCTGTGCGGCGAGCCTAAGTCCTACCGGGACGGAGGCGGAGCGAAAGCGAGTCTGAACAGGGCGTTCAGTCGCACGGGCCAGACGCGAAACCTTGTGATCAACGCTTGAGCAGATTGAAGTGCGGGTAAAACCGCATGGAGGATCGAACGCGTGACCGTTGAAAAGGTCTGCGATGACTTGAGCGGAGGATTAAAAGTATAATCAAACTGGGAGATAGCTCGTTCTCTCCGAAATAACTTTAGGGTTAGCCTCGATGGGCAAGCAATGGGGGTAGAGCTACTGGATGAACTTTGGGGTCTACCCGACTACCGGGTTCAACCAAACTCCGAATACCATTGCCCAAGCATCGGGAGATAGACGGCGAGCGACAATGTCCGTCGTCAAGAGGAGAACAATCCTGATCGCCAGCTAAGGCCCCGAATCCATGCTCAGTTCGAAAGGAAGTCAGATTGCAAAGACAGCCAGGATGTTGGCTTAGAAGCAGCCACCATTTAAAGAGTGCGTAATAGCTCACTGGTCGAGGAATCTGGCGCCGATAATGATCGGGAATAAGCATGGAGCCGAAGCTGCGGGCTCACCTCACGGTGAGCGGTAGGAGAGCGTACTTGCAACAGTGAAGCGGGAGGGGAACCGACCGTGGAGTGGCAAGTAGTGCATATGCCGGCTTAAGTAACGATTAACACGGTGAAAATCCGTGTCGCCGTATGTTCAAGGGTTCCTGGGGAAGGTAAATCCGCCCAGGGTTAGCCGGGTCCTAAGGCGAGGCCGAAAGGCGTAGTCGATGGAAATCAGGTCAATATTCCTGAGCCAATGCCCAATAGCGACGGAACTCCAGACTCTGCGGGACTGCTAGATGTCCAGGCCCTTGTGGCCGATGCAGGGAACGGGGTTTCCTAGAAAAGCGGGCGTGCCCGTACCAAAACTGACACAGGTGAACGAGGCGAATAGCCTCAGGCGCTCGAGAGAACGGTCGTGAAGGAACTAGGCAATTTAACTCCGTAAGTTCGCGATAAGGAGGGCCTACTCTCGCAAGAGAGAGGCCGCAGAGAAAAGGATCTGGGAACTGTTTATCAAAAACACAGCTCTGTGCTAACTCGGAAGAGGATGTATACAGAGTGACGCTTGCTCAATGCCGGAATGTCACGGGAGCGGGTCATCGAAAGAGAAGCTCGCGACTCAAGCACCGGTGAATAGCGGCCGTAACTATGACGGTCCTAAGGTAGCGAAGTTCCTTGTCGGGTAAGTTCCGACGCGCATGAATAGCGTAATCACTGGATCCCTGTCTCCACGACCGACTCGGTGAAATAGTAGTGGCGGTGAAGATGCCGTCTACCCGCAGCAAGACGGAAAGACCCCGTGGACCTTTACTATAGGTTTCTACTGGACACGAGCATAAACTGCGTAGCATAGGTGGGACCCTTTGAAGTGCCTGTTTCGGCGGGCATGGAGGGAACAAGTGAAATACCACCCTGTTTGCGTTTGTGTCCTAACTCTGATTCCCATGAAACTGGGCAGAGGACAATGGGAGCTGGGTAGTTTGACTGGGGCGGTCTCCTCCCAAAGTGTAACGGAGGAGTGCAAAGGTCGGCTCATCACGGATGGAAACCGTGTGAAGAGTGCAAGCGCACAAGCCGGCTCTACTGTGAGACCGACGGGTCGAACAGTTACGAAAGTAGGCGCTAGTGATCCTGCGGTCCCGTATGGAAGGGCCGTAGCTCATCGGATAAAAGGTACCCCGGGGATAACAGGCTGATCGCGCCCGAGCGTCCATAGCGGCGGCGCGGTTTGGCACCTCGATGTCGGCTCATCACATCCTGGGGCTGAAGGCGGTCCCAAGGGTTCGGCTGTTCGCCGATTAAAGTGGTACGCGAGCTGGGTTCAGACCGGCGTGAGCCAGGTCGGTCCCTATCTGCTGTGGGCGGTCCATGCTTGAGAGGAGTCAACTTTAGTACGAGAGGATTGGGTTGGACGAACCCCTGGTGATCCAATTGGGCTGCTAAGCCCACAGTTGGGTAGCTACGTTCGGCAGGGATAAAAGCTGAAAGCATCTAAGCTTGAAGCCCCCCTCAAGATTAGGCATGGTTGTCGCAAGACGTAAGACCCCTGGTAGACCACCAGGTTGATCGGCCGCATGTGTAAGGGCAGTAATGCCTTAAGCTGAGCGGTACGAACGGTCGAAGGCTTGACCACTCCAACCGGTCGCCGTGATGGCCTTCATCACGTCGCCGATAGTGAGTCTGCCAACGCAAGTATCGCAAACACTGGTTCCTAACCGTGTTCGCGCTCTACAAGTGATCGCAATCACTTTCAAAGTCATCCGCTGCTATCCGAACATTCGTTCGGAACACTCGAAAGAGTGCTCCGTTCTTTGTCGGTGACCATATCCAAGGAGTCACACCTGTTCCCGTCCCGATCACAGTAGTTAAGCCCTTGGAGCCGATGATAGTGCATCGCGCGAAAGTAGGTCGTCGCCGGCTTTATGACCCCGCTCAGGTAACTCTGGGTGGGGTCTTTTTATTTTTGCCTCCCACAATCTCTCTCGCTCCTTCGCCCCAGGTTGCTGGTACATTCTCGTATGATCCGGGCGGTACTCATTCTCCTTGGCTTTCTTGCGCTCTCATCCGGCCCCGCACTCGCCGACGGCAAAATCTACCCCCGCGGCGTCGCCGTTCCCCCTCCCATCCCAGATCAGCAGGCCATCATCGCCTGGGATGATGCCACTTCCATCCAAACCCTTGCCATCGAAACCCGCTTCGCCTCGGCACCCGCAACTCCCGTTGCCGATCCACCCGGCGATTCACCTTACGCCTGGATCATCCCGCTCCCCGGCCCCGCCGCGCCGCAGATATCCGCCGCCACACCAGGCCTGTTTTCAACCGTCCGAGCCATCTTCCAGCCACGCGTGTACGACAACATGCCTGAGATGGTCGGGCCGCTGATCTTTCTCACCGCGATGCTGCTGCTTGGCACCTGGGTCGCAGCTCGAGGCCGCGGAAGCAAACTCAGTTCCCTGGTTTCGATCCTGCTCGTGTTGCTCGGGTTCTCCTGCATCGCCGGATTGCTGCTCCCCGCGCTCGGCACCGCGCGATCCTCGGCGGGCGGCGCGGCTCCGGGTGTGGTCCTGCTGAGCCGCGAGGTCGTGGGTTCGTATGACATCGCGGTGGTCGGCGCGGAAGCCGCGGCGACGGGAGTCTCGCCCGACGCCGCGCTCGCCGCGTGGTTCAAGCTAAACGGTTTTGTCTTGCCCGCGTCCGCCGCGCCGGTGCTCGCCGACTACGCGGCCAGGTCATGGGTCTTCGCGGCCGTCAAACTCCGCCCGGATGTCACTGCGAGCACCGCCGCATACCTCACGCCGCATCCGCTCATCTTCAAGTTCAAGACCGCCGCGCCGGTGTATCCGATGCGCCTCACCGGCATCGGCAACGGCCCGCTGACGCTCGATCTGTACATCTTCGGCCGTGGGCGCGCGAGTGCGCCGGGGATGACGGAGATTCGCTGCGACCACTGCGAGTTTGGTGAGGCGGTCGAGAGTTCGTCGCGCCGAACGCGAGGTGGCGTGATCGGCATTGGGCATCCCGCTCTGAAAGAGATTGTCGGCGCACTGCCCTCGGCGACTAAGCTCTCGGGCACACTCACGCCGGCGATGCAGCTCGCGGATATGCCGATCTCGTGGGCATCGTTTGAGCGTTCGGAATGGCTGATGCACAGCCCGCGCGCGGCGAGATGGCTCGGACTTCGTGCGGCGTTCATCGTGCTTCCGGCCGCGATCGTGCTGCTGGTCATTGTCGGCGCGGTGCGCGGCGGTGACGGTCGATTCGTCTTTCGGCAACTCTGGTGGGTGGGTCTGATTGCCACCTTTGTTGGGATCGGGGTTTGGATGGCAACGCCGACGATGGAGGTGCGTGCGGGCAGTTCATACCGGCGGGAGCGCGACTTCCAGGAGTTCCCCGAACTCGTGGTCGCCGCAATCAATACTCGCGGCTATTCGCTGACGGTCGAGCAGGTTCGCGTGATCGCGGCCACCATTGTCAAAGAGCGCGGCATTGAGACGCGCGAGGGGGATGGGCCGCACGAGTACAGCGTGCGCGATGGTCAGCATCCCGGCACCATCGAGCTGGTTCTGTGCAACTGGTGCGGAGCGCCGACGGTGGAGCAGGTGTGGCCTGCGCTGGCGAAGCGAAGGTGAGTGGGCTTGTGCGGGTCAGCCCCAGCGCGTGATGTGCCAGGACTTCTTCCCTCTGCGCAGCGCGATGATGTTGCCGGGGAGGAGGGTCGCCTCGGTCACTCTCGCATCCAGCGCGGCGGGGCGACCGTTGATGCTGATTGCGTTCGCGGCTAGGTGCGTCCGGGCCTCGGTCTTGCTCTTGGCGAGCGTGGTGAGCGCGAGCAGATCCACGATGGACATGCCCGGCGCGGCGAGCGCAGCGCGATCGTGCGAAGTGGTGGGGGCGGAGGAGAGCAGATCCTCGGGAAGCACAAACGGCCCATCATCATCAGCAGCGGGCTTGGCGAAGAGGGCGCGGGTGGCCTGCTCGACCTTCTCGAGTTCGTGCTCGCCGTGGAGCATCGAAGTCATGTGCCGGGCGAGTGCTTTGTGGGCCTCGCGCTGCCCCGGCGCGGCGGCGTGCCGCGCGGCCAG
>JBKJOD010000369.1:0-3399 GCA_046593245.1 Phycisphaerales bacterium | reverse complement strand
CTTCCAATGAACGGATCGGATATTTTTCCGCCCACTTGGCCCAGTAATCGACCATCTGTTCGCTCTTGAGGATCTTGTCGGGGTTGCTCTTGAAGAACTTGTAGCCCTTCTTCTCCTTGTCCCACAGTTCGGAGGCAGCCGGGTCAAGGGCGACGAAAACCTGCTTGCCGAACTCGTAGCCCGCCGCGGTAACCGCTTCGCCAATGATCTTCAGCGCGTCCTCGTTGTCCTTCAGGTCCGGGGCAAAGCCGCCCTCGTCGCCAACAGCGGTGCTCATCTTGGCTTTGTGGAGCACCTTCTTGAGGCTGTGATAAATCTCGACGCCGGCGCGGAGTGCTTCGGAGAAGGTGTCGAAGCCCCAGGGCTGGACCATGAACTCCTGAAAGTCCACGTTGTTGTCGGCGTGCTTGCCGCCGTTGAGGACATTGAACATGGGGACGGGAAGAATCTTTGCGGCCGAACCGCCAAGGTAGCGGTAGAGCGGGAGATCGCACGCCTGGGCGGCGGCGCGGGCACAGGCCATGCTGACGCCGAGGATCGCGTTCGCGCCGAGCTTGGATTTGGTCTCGGTGCCGTCAAGGGCAAGCATCTCTGCGTCGATCGCCTCCTGCTCGCGCACATCCATGCCCTCGATGGAGGGGCCGATCTGATCGATCACGTTCGCGACGGCCTTCTGCACGCCCTTGCCGACGTACTTCTTCTTGTCACCATCGCGGAGTTCGACGGCCTCGTTCTCGCCGGTGGACGCGCCGCTCGGGACGGCCGCGCGGCCGACGATGCTGGAGGAGAGTTCCACCTCGACTTCGACGGTGGGGTTGCCGCGGGAGTCGAGAATCTGACGGGCGTGGACACCGATAATGTCGAACATGGCAGGGAGTTCCTGATTGGTGCGAGGAGCGGGACAGAGGGACGATGATACCGGGGAGAATCCGGGGAATCTGCGGTGTGTTATTCAAATCGATCGCGAGGGAGAACGGCCTCCCAAGAGTGGGATTCGCGGCCGCTCTCGAAACGGCAGCATTGAACTGTTTCCTGCGGTGAGGGCGTCGTCAGCCCGGCGACAGGGAGCCAGGGACTCGCGGCGGAGTGGGCCTTCGCACCGGGCAGCTCGGACCAGTTCTCGCGTTTTTGCGGGTTCAATGGATGCCAGAGGTGATAGACGCAGACGTTCTTGACGGCGACACGGCCCTTGCCTCCGGCGAGATACACGCGGCGACCGAAGTCGTCATCCTCGCGCCATGCGCCAAGGAATGTCTCGTCGTAGCCGCCGACCTTGCGGAACATAGCGAATGTGCAGGCGTGATTGGCACCGAGCACCTTGGGCTTGTGCATCTTGATGAAACCGAACCGCTTGAGCCAGAGTTGGCGGGCGTATCTGGTGTGACGCTGGGTACGCTCGGCGAGTTGCTCGGGGGAGAGATCGACGACTGATCCCCCTTGTGCGAAGCGGGCTGTATTGAAAGCATCGGTTTGTGATTCGGTCAGCAGCACGCGCCCACCCACGAGTAGGTCGCCGCCTGCCCTCGCACGCACAGACTCTGCCAGCATTCCGGCGGGCATGACGGAATCGCCATCAAGGAAATGGAGCCAGTCGGATTCGGCGGGTTCGGCGTGAGTATTCGTGAGCAATGCTCGCACGCCGTTGTTTCGTACCTGACCAACACGTACCTCGTTCGGCCACGGGCGGGAGGCGACGATGAGCGGGAGGTCGAACTCGCGTGAGCAGGCGATGCAGAGTTCTCGAACTTTGAGCTTGTCGTTGTCGATCGAGACTGTGACGCTTGCGGGGCGCGGATTCTGGATGGCAACGCCGAGGAGCGTGGCCCGCAGGTGGCGGGTGGTGTGGGTGGAAATGATGATGTGGGTCGCGGGCATCTGAGTAGAGCAAGGCAACTGGGAGGAGAGTGAGAATAGTTCGGGCTGGAAACGCCCGAGAACCATATCAGTGCCGCGTGCGGCACAATCGACAGGGCAATCGTGTCGATGCATAAGACGCATTCCGAACGGAGACGCATGGGTTCCTCTACTTCCAGCCAGCCATTTCGCCGCCGCAGTGATCGTGCCGATCCGGACACGCGAGAACGCTCCGCCGAGCCCGTTCGCACGGGCAAGCCGGGCGTCCCCTTCAAGGCGGAAGTAGACATGGCGGAGCTCGACGAGCGAGGCCGACCTGGCCCGATCTGGGCGGGACGCGCATGCGAGCTGAGCCGATCGCAGATCGTGATACTTTCGCGGCGCATGTGCTATGAGGGGCGAGAATCGCTGGTGGCGGTTCACCTGGTTGATGATCGACCGGTGACTCTCTTCGGGAAAGTTGTGCGCAGCGAGTACGACGGCGAGGGTTTGTACAAGACCACCCTTGCACTCGCACCGCTGCCGGAAACAGACGCGGTGCATGTGTGGATGACCAAGCTCGCGACGCGCACATGAGCCTGGCGGACTGGGCACTATCATATCTGGATGAAGGTGATTCACGATGTTGCGGGGCTTGCACCGTTTCGCGGTGGAATCTTTGTGCCCACCATGGGCGCGCTGCACGAGGGACACTTTACGCTGGTGCGCGAAGCGGCAAAGCGAAGGGTGATTGATGAATCGGGAAGACAGGTGCCGGTCATCGTGAGCGTGTTCGTCAATCCGACGCAGTTCAATGATCAGAAGGATCTTGAGCGGTATCCGCGAACGCTGGATGCGGATGCGAAGGGGTGCGAAGAGGCCGGGGCAGATGTGGTGTTTGCACCTTCGGCAAGCGTGGTCTACCCGCTGGCCCAGCAGGTGCTCCCCCCACCACTGCCCGCCGTCGCAACTGAGCCGAAACTCGAAGATGCGCATCGCCCAGGACACTTTGCGGGTGTGTGTCAGGTTGTAAAGCGGCTGTTTGAGATGGTGAGTCCGGCGGCCGCCCTGTTTGGGGAAAAGGACTGGCAGCAGCTGCAGGTCATCGCGGCGATGACACGGGAGGCGAGGATGAGTATTGCGATTGTGCCGATATCGACAGTGCGGGAGAAGTCCGGGCTGGCGATGTCGAGCCGGAACGTATTTCTCTCCGTTGAGGATCGAGCGCGGGCCACGGCGATTTCGCGTGCGCTCCGCGATGCGTGTGGACTGAATACGCCTGCTGCCGCCGAGCACGCGATGCGGGAGACGCTTCGGGCGAACGCGATCGAACCGGAATACGCCGTGGTGCGGGATGCGGAATCACTTCTTCGGATAGCCGAAGACTTTGCCGGGCCCAAACGTGCGCTGATTGCGGCACGAGTTGGGCCGGTTCGATTGATCGACAACTGTGCGTGGCCACGCTGAAGACAGAGACGGGTGGGTCAGGAGCGCGGCGGAACGGGAACCTCTTCCCATCGGCCGGACATGTGGCGGACGATCTTTCCAGTGGCAACATAGAGTGCC
>JBKJOD010000257.1:0-5448 GCA_046593245.1 Phycisphaerales bacterium | reverse complement strand
TTCGCTGTATGCTGGAAAGATGCCTGCTTCGGCGAATCCCACGCCCCGCCGCTTGTCCGGTTTGGCGATCCGCGGCCGCGTCTTCGGCTTCACGCTTGTGGAGTTGCTGGTGGTCATGGTGGTCATCGCAGTGCTGGTTGGGATATTGCTGCCGGTTCTGGGCAAGGCGCGCGAATCCAGCAGGCAGACTGTCGGGCAGGCGAATCTGCGGCAGATGGCGATGCTGCAGTTTGTGTACTCCGAGGACTACAACGGGTCGTTCATCAATCCGTTTGACAAGGACAATCCGATGCGGTGGGGCGGTGTGCCATGGTACAGCATTATTGCACAGAGCTCCTTGAATACTCCGAACGGTGGGCCGATTTATACATACTTCTATGGACAGGGTTCATACACCTCCCAACTGTTTGCGTTGACATGGGGAGCACTTGTCACTCAATACCTCAACCCTTCAGATACCTTCAGCGGCGTGATGCACCATCCGAGCGATACTGCCGCCATTTCAAGGTTCAAGGAGGGGAGGCCGCAGACATTGGGCGTAGTGGATGGCACTCTGTGGGACACGTCGTTCTGGGCTTCTCCGACGCTCTGGCTGAACCCGAGCGTCTTCAAGACCGAGGCACGCATTCCGTCCATCGGTGCCGCTTCCTGGCGGCGCAATCGCTTTGATGACGTCGTGAGCCCGCAGGCAAAGGTGCTGGTCTTCGAGCGCTTCGATTTCTCTCGCAAAGCTCGGTCCCATCGCACCGGAGGTAAGGAAGACTTCCACCCGACGTTCAACAATCCAGAGGGCACGACACGCTTCGCGACTTCGGATGGGAGCGTGGATGGCATCAAGATGTCCAAGCTGGCAGGACTTGCGAATCCATCCACCTCTGCACCCGAGACAAGAGCCATCTACACGCCCTCTGGAAACTGGGAACTGCCTGATTACGACCTTGGCGATCCGCTTTCGACACCATTTCGAGGACCCAACTGTGGCCGCGACGGCCTGGAAAACGGTGACGGTTCGATGCTTGGGATTTCGGGCGGTTTTTCGAAATTTCCTTCGTTCTTCTGGGGGACAAGGCAGGGCGTGCTTGGACGGGATATTCCCAGATAACCGCTTCCGCACAGCTCCCACGCAAAGCACACCATGCAGCCACATCGCTCCCAAATCCCCCGCCACCACGCCTTCACGCTTGTGGAGTTGCTGGTGGTCATCGCCATCATCGCACTCCTGATCTCGCTCCTGCTCCCTGCGCTCTCCAAGGCCCGGGCCTCGGCGTGGCAGGCGGTCTGTCTTTCCAACCAGCGGCAGATCGGCGTGGCACTCGCGCTGTATTCCGAGCAGTACAAGGAGTGGCAGCCGCGCGAATCGGGGTTCAGCGAGCAGGCGCCGCCGTACAACGGTGTGCCGCTGGTGCCGGCGTGGTTCAACACCGCAACGGATCGGTCTGCCTACAACATTTCCTGGGCGTTCAATCTGCGGCCTTTTCTGGATGAGCGGGCCTCGGCCTCGCAGAACGACGGCGTGCTCGCGGACAACTACAAGTACGCACCGTACTACAAGGACCCGGCACGCCGCGTCCAGGATGTACACCAGATTCACTATGTCAATAACGGGATGAAGTTCCGACTGGCCGGAACGGTGCCGATCGCGACCGCGCTGGGCAAGCCGCCGACGCAGGCGTGGAAATACAACTGGCCATCACGCATCGTGTATCTCACGTGCTACACGGACGATCCGACTGCGGTGCAAGCGGGTAACACATACGCGGCGGGTGCGACCAACCTCTCAATCAGCGTCTACTACGACCTCCACAGTGTGAACACCATCACGGGCACCGGCCCGCAATCGCCGCAGGAGCAACAGCGCGTGGCCGTCCGGCGGCACGGCAGCGGCCCCAACGTGCTGTTCATGGACACGCACGCTGAACTGACCAAAGCGTCGGTGGTGACGCAGCCAAAGTTGTGGGATGATGGGGATTACCGGCCGTAAACGCCATCTCTCCGAACCAAAAACGAAGACACCGGCCGGAGCCGGTGCCATGCAAAAACGGTGCAAACCAATACGGGCGGCAGAAGTCGAATCTGCAACCTCCTGATCCGTAGTCAGGTGCTCTATCCAGTTGAGCTACGCCCGCGCAGTGCATGGAGGGTAAGGCGGTTGCGGGCCATCGGCAAGTGCTCGAACCAACCTCCCGCCCTGCAAACCCCCGAACGTGGGCTACGCTGATCCGTGTATTCATGTGGGCGGGGTTCACGGGTAGGGCTTGATTCAGCCGTTGAGGGTGCGATACTTCCCTCCCTGCCCTGCGGGCCGATCCGGGTTTTCCGGCGGCCGCGGCGGCGTTCGATTCCCGTTCCCGATTCAGGATCCCCGAACTCATGGCTCACTCCCTGTCCGCCAAGAAGCGCATCCGTCAGAACGCCAAGAACAAGGCCCGCAACCGCTGGCGCCTCAAGGCCATGCGCGATGCCGTCCGCGAGTTTGTGGACAAGATCGCGCACGGCACCGAGGCCGAGGCGACTGAGTCGTTCCGCAAGGTCTCCAAGATCGTGGACCGCACCACCGCCAAGGGCATCATCCACAAGAACCAGGCCGCCCGCCGCAAGAGCCGCATGAGCAAGCGCCTGAAGGCCAAGTTCACCGCCGGCGCCGCTGGTGGCAAGCCCGCCACCACGACAAAGACCAAGGCGAAGCCAGCCAAGAAGTGATCCGCCCGAGCCGATCGCTCTGCACGAATATCTCACGCCCGCCGGCATTCGCCCGGCGGGCTTTGTTTTTGAGATTTCGTTTTGGGATTCGCTACGCTATCGGTCTTGGTACCCAAAGCTCGAAAACGAGTGGGCGATGCCGGGCGCTCGCGTGCCCCCGCGCCGCGCCGCGCTTCCGGAGCGGATGTTCCGGGGATGGAGACATACTGGTCGCGCTCCATGCGCCCGCTGCATGTGCTGGTGTTTCTGCTGCCCTTGGTGCTGGTGTATGAGCTCGGGTCGTTTCTGTATCTGAACGACATTCAGGGGCGACAGCTCTCGGTCTCCGCCCAGCGGCTGTTCGTGGACTTTTTCCACGCCTTCGGGCTTGCGGGGGCATGGCTGCCGGGCATCGCGCTGGTGGCGGTGTTTCTCTCCTGGCATGTGATGGTGAAAGACAAATGGACGGTGGACCCGAACACCCTCGGCGGCATGCTGCTGGAATCGCTCGCGTGGACGCTGCCGCTGCTGGTGCTCTCGGCGACCATCGTGCACGCGCAGCGGGCGATGGGCGTGACCGCGAGCGCGGCCGCGCTGGCTGATCCGACCACGCCCGACCAACTCGGGGCAATGGCCAAGCTGACGATCTCCGTCGGCGCGGGGCTGTATGAGGAAATGCTGTTCCGCCTCGTCGGGCTGGCCTTGCTGCACTTCGTGCTGGTGGACCTGATCGGGCTCACGGCCCGCTGGGCGTACCCGATCGCGATCTTCCTGTGTGCGCTGGCGTTTGCGGTGTATCACCAGCAGCAGGGGACGGCGCTGTTCATGTATCGCACACTGGCCGGGATATATCTGGGAACGGTGTACATCATGCGCGGCTTCGGGATCGTGGTGGGAACGCACGCGATTTTCGATGTGCTGGCGCTGGTGATTCTGCCGGGGCATTAACTCAGAGCTTCGTGGCACGGGCTTTCCAGCCAGTGTTTTGGGTGGCGCGCCGCGGCGGGCCACGAAATCAAAGGAATTCGGGCCGCGGCGGCCCGAACATGGGCTGGAAAGCCCATGCCACAGAGCAGATCAATCATCGCGCTCGTGCTTCTCCCCCAGCCACGACATCTGGATCGCTTCCAATATCCGCTCGTTCACCGGATGCGCCGGATCGGGCGAAAAGCCGGGAATCTGTTCCACCATCCGGCGCAGCTCAACGAACTTGATCCCGATCGGGTCCACGCCGGGGTGGGCATCGGCGAGTTCCTCGGCGATGCGATCCACTTCCAGCCATCCGAACGTCTTGCCCGCCACAGTTGAACTCTCCGAAAATCTATATCCAACTCAGCCACAGATGAACACGGATACACACGGATGAAGACGGATCTAGCCCACTGCTTGCCTTCCGAATCCGTGTCCATCCGTGTTCATCTGTGGCAAAATCCGCTTCAGTGCGGGATTTCTTTGACAGCATTCCGGTTCCACGAAGGGATTCGCACCACCACCTTGCCCGCCTTCAGAATCTCGCACTGGCAGGCCAGGCGGCTGTTCCGGCGAACATCCGGGGCTTCCTCCACGCGGTCATCCTCGGCCTCGGTCGGCTCTGTGAGGAGTTCCATGCCCTCTTCGATATAGACGTGACAGGTGGAACACGCGCAGACGCCGCCGCAGGCGTGCTCGATGTTGATGCCCGCCCCGAGGGCGAACTCGATGACGCTGTGGCCGACCTCGGCATCCACAATGTGCTCTTTCTGGTCCGTGCCGGTGACCCCTTGCGGGTCCTCACAGATGAACTTGATCGCGTTGGTGGCGGTTCCCGCGTTGATTTTGACGCCGTGCATGTGCATGGAAATATGGTCCCTTTGTGATCAATCCTAGAAGCCCCGGCAGCCCGCCGCGAACTTCCTACACTGGCCCCCATGTCCGAGCCGGCGCGAACATCCGGGGCCATCGAGTTGTCCGTGGTTGCCCCCGCGCACAACGAGGAGGCGAACGTCGCGCCCCTGGTGGAGCAGATCCGGGCCGCGATTGAGCCGCTGGGGTTTCCCTTCGAGATTGTGATCGTGGACGACGGGTCGATCGACGGCACGCGGGCGAAACTGGTGGAACTCATGCGGTCGCGCCCGTGGCTGCGCTGCATCGCCATGACCAAGACGCCCAAGGGCAAGGGCGCGGGGCAGTCCGCGGCGTTCTACGCCGGATTCGCCGAGACCCGCGGCCGCCTGGTCGCCACTCTGGACGCCGACTTGCAGAACGACCCCGCCGACATCGCCGCGATGGTCAAGCTCATGCGCGAGACAAATGCGGACATGGTCCAAGGCGACCGCTCCCACGCCCGCAAGGATAACTTTGTGCGGCGGATCGGCTCTGTGGTTGGCCGCAAGTTCCGGCTCTGGCTGCTGGGTGATTCCATCCGCGACACCGGCTGTTCGCTGCGGGTGATGAAGCGCGAGATCGCGGTGCAGCTACCGCTGCAGTTCAGGGGCATGCACCGCTTCATTCCCGTCACGGCGCGGCATCTCGGATACACCGTTGTCGAGATGCGCGTCACGCACCGGCCGCGTATCGCGGGGGAGACGAAATACGGCATGGGCATCATGCAGCGCGCGATTCCCGGTCTGATCGACCTGCTGGCGGTACGGTACATGCGCTCGCGGCGGCGCCCGACGGATCACGCGGAGATCGCCGCAACGGAGCTATCTCGCTCATGAACGTCCGCAAGCGAACCAAGTGGGAGCCCGCCGCGCTCATGGTGCTGGTGCTCGGGCTTGGGATGTGGAT
>JBKJOD010000149.1:0-8464 GCA_046593245.1 Phycisphaerales bacterium | reverse complement strand
TGAAGTTCTCGTCGCAGATGCCGCTGGTGTTCACTGAGCAAGGCGTGGCGATGTTGTCCAGCGTGCTGCGAAGTCCGAAGGCCGTCGCAGCACGCTGGACAACATCGCCACGCCTTGCTCAGTGAACACCAGCGGCATCTGCGACGAGAACTTCAGCCGCGTCAGGTGGTCACAGTTTGCGACCAGTTCATCCCGCTCGGATTCATCAAGCCGAAACATGAAGTCCATCGGAAACCGTTCGGCGTTGCGTTTGACCGCCTCATTCAGTCGCTTGGTGGAAACGCCATACAACTCCGCGAGATCGGCATCGACCAGAACCTTGTGACCGCGGATGAGTACGATCTTGCCGCCGATCCGCTCGGGAGGCACGAGTGCTCGCATCCCTCTGATTTGATTCGGATGACGCCGTTTCGCTCGCTTCGCAGCCATCCGGGGGCACTCCTGAGGTGGTCGCAAATTGCGACCACCTCCAATATACCAACTCGGAAACACCTTATCTAATGGGCTTTGGTGCATCGCGAGGTGGTCGCACACTGTGATCACCTTTCCACTTCTCGCCTTCCCGAGGTGGTCGCACATTGCGACCACCTCGGATACGAAACCGCGCATACTCCATGTTTTAGGTACTTTTTTGGCCGTCGAGGTGGTCGCAGATTGCGACCACCTTTTGCCACTCCGCTGCCGGAGGTGGTTACAAATCGTGACCACCTTGCACGCTCTGGCACAACTATCACTTGTTTTCAGGCCCGTGCAACGTTCGAGGTGATCACAATCTGTGATCACCTCGCGCCGCGGCTTCTCCGGCGTGCTTGGCTCCACTACTCTTGCCGTGATGGCATCTCCCGCTTCCGATCCCATTGTCGGCATTGATCTTGGCACCACGAACTCACTGGTGGCCGTGGCCAACTGGCCCGCCGGCGCGGCGGATGCCGCGCCTCGGATTTTGCCGGATGAGCAGGGGCGGAACATGCTGCCGTCGGTCGTGCGATTCGACGCGCGGGGCGGCGTGGTCGAGGTTGGGTACGAGGCGAAGTTGCACGCCGTGGAGCATCCGCTGTCGACGATCTCGTCGGTGAAGCGACTGATGGGGCGGTCAATCGCGGACGCCGCGGGGGATGTGGCGTATCTCTCGTTCAAGGTGGTTGAGGGGGCGCAGAACACGGCGCGGGTGGCGATACCGATTGAAGAAGAGAAAGGCTCATGGGCTGGAAAGCCCATGCCACAGAAAGGCGAAGGCACATGGGCTGGAAAGCCCATGGCACGGGAGAAGGTCATTTCGCCGCAGGAGGTCAGTGCGATCATTCTGCGGCGGCTCAAGGAGCAGGCGTCGAGGGTGCTGGGCGTTGAGGTTCGGCGTGCGGTGGTGACGGTGCCGGCGTACTTTGACGATGCGCAGCGGCAGGCGACGCGGGATGCGGGGCGGCTGGCGGGGCTGGAGGTGGTGCGGATCGTGAACGAGCCGACGGCGGCGGCGCTCGCGTATGGTCTTGGACTGCGCGAGAGCGCGGGAGTGGAGCGGCGGTCGCGCGTGGTCGTGGTGTACGACCTTGGCGGGGGGACGTTTGATGTGAGCGTGCTGAAGATCACGCCGGGGGAAGGGATCATGGGATCGAGGGATCGTGGGATCCAATCTTCCATCCCTGGATCCCTTGGTCCCTCGATCCCTTCCGTTTCCGACTTCTTCCAGGTGCTCTCGACATCGGGCGATACGCACCTGGGCGGCGATGACTTCGACCAGGCACTGGTTGCTCTGTTCACGCGCGAGATTGCTGCGAAGTTCGGGAGCATGTCATTTTCTCCTGAGACGGTGCAGGCGTTGCGGCAACTGGCCGAGAGCGTGAAGATCAAGCTCTCCGAGAGCGAGAGCGCGGGCGTGCGGATCGATGTGGGCGCGGGGCGCGTGTACGAGCGGAGTGTGACGCGGGCGGAACTGGAAGGGCTGGTTGGGCCGCTGGTGGAGCGGACGATCGAGGCGTGCGGGCGGGCGCTGAAAGATGCAAAGCGGGCGATGGGGGATGCGGCGGTAGAGGCGGTGGTGCTGGTGGGCGGGGCGACGAGGACGCCGCTGGTGCGGCGGCGGGTGAAGGAGTTCTTCGGGATCGAGCCGTATACGGCGCTCAATCCGGATGAGGTGGTTGCGCTGGGGGCTGCGGTGCAGGCGGGGATGCTGGGAAGGAATGCGTCCGGCTCGGAGAGCCGGACCACCCTGCTGCTGGATGTGGTGCCGCTGTCGCTGGGGATTGAGACGGTGGGCGGGGCGATGGCGAAGCTGATCGTGCGGAACACGACCGTTCCGGCGCGGCAGAGCGAGATGTTCTCAACGAGCGTGGACAATCAAACGGGGATCAAGCTGCATGTGTTGCAGGGCGAGCGGGAGATGGCGGCGGACTGTCGCTCGCTGGGGCGATTTGAGATCACGGGCATTCCGCCGATGCCGGCAGGGATTCCCAAGTTGCGGGTGGAGTTCGCGGTGGATGCGTCGGGCATTTTGACGGTTCGGGCAACGGAGGAGCGGAGCGGGAAGCGGCTGGAGCGGCAGATCGTGCCGAATCACGGGTTGACGCAGGACGAGGTGGCGCGGATGGAGCGGGAGAGCTTCACGCACGCGCGCGAGGATATGACGCGGCATCGGGTTGTTGATCTGATCGCGAACTGCTCGCTGGATGTGGGGTGGATTGCGAAGCAGATGGATCGGCTGGGAAGCGAGCTGCCAGCGGATTTGCGGGGTGATCTGGAAGGGCGGGTTGCGTCACTGCGCGGGATGATCGAAGCGGCGAAGGCGGATTGGAAGTCGGTGAATCCGGATGCGATGCACGCGGCGAAGGAGGAGATGGACCGGGCGAGCGTGCGGCTGCATGAGATTGCGATTGCGAAGAGTTTGCGGGAGGGGAGTTGAGGAGTTGGGGTGGGTTGCTGTGAGTACGGATGGGTTTTGGTTGTCGTGCGCGAAGCACTGGCGCCGCTGCGCGGCTTGAGGTTGCTGCGCAACCTGGGAGGATGTGCGGAACGCTGCTTTCCGGGGGCGGCGTTTGCCGCAGCGCGGCGGCACTTGCCCCCGGCTACTGACTGTCAGGGCTTCGCCCTGGAACGCGGTGGGAGTTCGGAGTGTTTGCGGATGTCAAAGAAGAGGTGATGGGAGGCAGGGATGAGGGTTTTGGTGCGAGGGCCGGGTACACGCGCGGAGCACTGGCGCCGCTGCGCGGCTTGAGGTGCTTCGCACCTTGGGCGGGAACCGGGGGCTTGCTCGAAGCGAGCTGCGCCCCCGGCAACGGTCGTGCGCCCGAAGCGGGCGGAAGCAATCGCGCGGGAAGCGAGATAGTCATCATCGCGTGAGGGTGTAGGTGGTGCGGAGGGGAGTGGTATCGGAGGAGTTGGTGGGGATGAACTGGACGATGATGGTGGGGGCGGCGGTGGCGGATTCGTGGCGGGACCATTGGACGAGCCAGTCGGGGAGGCCGCCGAGGTTGATGGTGTAGGTGCGGGTGATCATCTCGTCATAGGAGAGCGCGTTGCGGACGGGGTCGGCGAGGTCGGCATCCCACGAGCGCGCGGGCTGAGCGGGAGTGGCGTCGGAAGCGGCGGATTGAAAGAGTTCGGCGCGGAGTTTGCCGAAGGCCTTGATGCTGCGATCGTCGGCGGTGCGGAAGTCAAGATGGAGGAAGAGCGCGGGGTCGCCACTGGGATCAATGCCGACACGGGTGAGCGGGCTGACGATGATCTTGGCGGGCGTGCCGGTTTCGATGCGTGTGGGCTTGATGAGCGCGGGCGTAGGGTTGGACTCGCTGACGGTGACGCACCCGGCGAGGAGTGTGGCGGCGGCGCAGGCGACGAGAGAAGAGAGCGTGCGAGTGGTAATCATGTTGAACCCTTTGACGATGGTACGAACGGGCCGGCGCGGCCGCACTCGGGGCAGGGGGCGTCGCCTTCCAGACCGGCGAGGTCGTAGCCGCAGCGGCGGCAGTGGCCGGGGCGGAAGCGATGGCGATACGCGATGATGATTCCGGGGATGAGGGTGGCGAGCATGGGGTAGATGAGGGGAAGCGCGGCATCGCCGCCGACGGGCGTATCGCGCACAGCGATGGACCATTCGAGCGGACCATCGCTGCGCCCGAGGTAGAGCGGGCCGAAGTGAGACATGCCGACAAGTTCGTTGGACAAATCAGAGATGGACCATTGCCAGATGAGGAGGCCGCTGGAGCACTGGAGGGTGTGGTGCGAGCCGATGAGCGTGCCGAAGCTGAGGCGCGTGGAGAGCGTGAAGAGGATGGCGCAGACAAGGCCGATGGCGAGGAGCGTGCGGGAGATGGTGCGGGCTTTGGAGTAGGTGAGGGGCATGTCGGGATGATTGGGAAGAGGGACGGGGGAGATTGCAGGATGGGGATGTTGGTGGTACCGGATGAGAGTGTGTGGAGTTCGGGATGAATGGCGGGGGTACGAACACACCCCCTCCGTCCTTGCTCGCTGTGCTCGCTCGGACACCTCCCCCGCTGGGAGCGGGGGAGGAGGGGGAAAGGCAGGGGTGGTCAGGTCATGCTGCTGAAGCGGGCAGTGATGATCACTGAGCGAGAGGGGGGGTTCACTGCGGTATTCGTTGACTTGCGGATATTTCGGGCGAGGCGCCCGAAACATGGGCTGGAAAGCCCATGCCACGAAACGAAGAGATGAGGGCGCGCTGGGTGGCTTCAAGGGTGGTGATGGCGCGGGTGTTGTCGTCGAGGGCTTTGAGGAGGACGTCGATGGATTTCTGGTTGCTGAGGAGTTGGGTGTTGCTGTCGGCGAGCTGTTTGTCGCGGTCGGTGGCGGCGCGGCGTTCGGTGAGCCACATCCAACCGATGAGACCGGCGACGCCGCATTGAGCGAGGGTGGTGGTGAGGGTGGGATCCATGGGGGGCTCCGGGGAGAGAGGGAGTGGTGAGTGGGCAGTGGGCAGTGGGAAGAGGAAAAGAAACGAAGGCATTCGAGCCGCGGCGGTGGGCCGGGGAGGCCCATGCCACTTAAGACCATGCGCCGAACTTGGTGAAGCGGGCCTCGAAGGGGACAGAGCAGTTGGCGGCGCGGTCGAAGGGGGAGAGAAGCGTGAAGGAGATGAAGGAGACACTCTTGAAGGTGTGGTCGTTGAGGTCGATGAGATCGCCGATGCTGGGGGGCGTGGTGAGCTGGTCGGTGATGGTTGTGATGATGGTCCAGAGGTTTTCGTCGTTTGCGGCAATGAGGCGGCCACGGATGGTGATGTCGCCATCGAGAGAGCCGATTGCTTGGCGGCCGGGGGTGGTCGGAGAGATCGCGGTGTTCTCGATGAGTTGCGTGCCCATCGGGCCGACGAAGAAGCGGTGCGGACCGGAGGAGAAGAGATCGAGGGAGTTGAAGGAGGAGGGCATGGGGGGCTCCTGGGGAGAGAAAGGACGAAGAGGATTAGGACGAGGATTAGGACAGGAGAAGACATGCCCCCTCCGGTTCTTGCTGCGCTCGAACCACCTCCCCCGCTGGAGCGGGGGAGGTGGGGGAGGGGTCAATCAGTCAGTGCGGCGGGGGTGATGGTGATGGGGTTGGTTGCGCCGTCGCTGGTGGCGAGGAAGGTGAGGGTTCTGGTGGCTTGTTTGAGGGCGGGGAGGTCGGTGCGGATGGAGGTGAGGACGCAGGAAATGGCAACGCGGCGGCGGGAGAGTTCCGCGCCGGGTGGGGAGAAGTAGAACGTGAGTGTGCCTTGTGCGCCGAGCGCGGGGGAATCGAGATCGTCGGTGGTGATGCGACGCTGCACGCGGATCTGGATGGACTGCTCGGGGACATCGGCGAAGGTGGCGAAGGGGCCAAGGTCGGAGAAGTCTTCGATGAGGCGATTGGGTGTGTGATCGATGGCGAGGGTGGCGACGTCGTCCCAGAGGTGGGAATCGAAGCGGACGATTTCGGGGTTGAGGAGGAGCATGGGAACCTCGGGGAATGTGGGATGGGGGAAAAGAAGGGGACGATTAAGATGAGGATTAGGAGCAGGATTAGGACCGGAGGGGAGAAGGCATGCCCCCTCCGTCGCTTGCTGCGCTCGCGACACCTCCCCCGCTGGGAGCGGGGGAGGAGGGGGAAAAGGCAGTCGAGCCGCGGCGGCTCGAACACGGGCCGGAAAGCCCGTGCCACTTCAGGCGCGGAGGAGGTGGGAGATGTTGAGAGTGCGGACGGCGTCGGCGAGGGTGTCGCTATCGAGGTCGATCTCAGCTCGGGCGCGCCAGCGTTCCTGGGCGAAACGCTGCTGGTACATGCGGGCGCGCTGGGCTTGGGGAGAGTCGTCGGAGAGAGCGGCGGCGGCGGATGCGTAGATGAGGTGGAGCGCGCCGAGGGATTCGACGAGGGTGAGATCGCGCGGGTTGATGATCTGGGATTCGGTGACGGCGTCGATGGTGGTGGGCGTTGTGCCGCTGGGCGTGATGCCGAGCATGGTGAGAAGTTGGCGGTGGATGAGAGCTCGCTGCGGGGCGAAGGTGATGATGGAGATGTTGGCACTGGCGCGATCGGCGGGGACGATCGGTGCGCCGGTGGGGTCGGGGCGAAGGAGAGAGACGGTGAGCGTGGAGCCGCCGCTGGTGGAGAGGACTTCCAGCGGGACGCGATCGACCATGACAACATTTCCTGCGGCGATGCCGGTGCCGGTGAGAAGGGGATCGTCGAGAGTGAGCGTGCCGCCGGAGAGCGAGCCGGTGCCGAGGGCAAGGGTTTGCGCGAGCCAGGAGATGTCGCGGAAGAGAGTGGGTTCGAGGGTGAGGAGGTCGCGGTCGGTGGTGAACATGGGAGGGCTCCAGGGGAGAAGTGACGAAGTGGGGAAGTGACGGAGTGACGGAGGGAGGAAAAGAGAAAAGGCACTCGGGCGGCGACGGGCCACGCGTGGAAGATCAAAGCACATGGGCTGGAAGCTCATGTCACGGAGAGGACACACCCCCTCCGTCCTTGTTCGCTGCGCTCGCTCGGACACCTCCCCCGCTCGGAGCGGGGGAGGAGGGGGAATGCGTCAGCCGCGCTTGCGCTCGGCTGACGCGAGAAGAGGCGACGGCAGCCCGTGTCAACTGGTGGCAAGACCACGGAGCATGGCGTGCGCGTTTTCGTTTTTCATTTCGAGCGTGTACTCGCCGAGGACCATGCCGGTCTCGGAGTCGCCGGTGGCGGCGAGGGGTTTGTAGTGGAAGGAGCGGCTCTGGAGGGGCATGACCTGGAGGCGCGAGGAGTCGAGGAAGAGGATGGTGTCGGCGGGGACCCATCGCGAGAGAACGATGCGCTGGAGGCCGAAGTCGGACTCGTAGAGATTGATGAGCGAGGTGAGCTTGTCGGCGGCACCGGCGTAGAGGCGGGAGTTGGAGAGGAACTCGTTGACCTTGCGCTTCTGGAATCCGCCGCAGACGATGGTGTCGATGGTGCCGGCGGATTGATCCCAGACGGCGCGGAGCGCGGCGTTGAGGAGCGTTTCGTTGAGCGTGGTGCCCGAGCCGCCGCCGGCGGGCATGCCGCCGGTGTTGGGGGCGAAGATGTTGGTGGTGATGGAGGGAATGATGCCGTTCATGGTGCGGCGGACGGAGTTGGAGCCCTGCGGATTGGCGGCGGGCGCGACACCATTGATGACGCAGTTTTCAAGATCGCGGAGCAGTTCGCGGAGGCGCTCCTGCTTCTGGTAGTCGGCCTCGCCGCCGACGTTGGGGACGGCGTGGCGGCGGGCGGCCTGCATGGAGCCGGAGACCTCAACGCTGGAGGTGAAGATCTGGGTGTAGTTGCGCTTGCGGGTGCGCGAGGTGTATTGCGTGGCGGGGCGGTCGTCGCCTTCGATGGCGGCGTTGCCGAGGATGAAGAGACGCTGGGCGTTGGAGAGTGCGGAGCCGGGCGTGGCGCCGTAGCGACGGACGACGGTGAGGACATTGGTGGCGATGGCGGTGACGAGCATGACCTCGCGTGCGCCGTCGGGCTTGACCTGATCGCCGACGCGGAAGCGCGAGCCGTTTGCGACGGTGATGGCGGTGGCGTCGGTGGCGTTGGGGGAGAAGGAGACCTGATTGACGGAGTCGGTGTTGGGGAGAAGCGTGTCCTCGATCCACTCGTGGATGGTGGAAGACGCGGCGTGCTTCGGGTCGCCGATGTGATCCAGCAGCGGCGTCTCGAAGGGGCTGACGATGCCGATGACATCGGAGACATCGTCAACGAGTTCGGGGAGGTCGGTTCCGGCGGTGAATGTGGCTTTTCCGGTGAAGGGCATGGGTGAATCTCCGTGGGTGTGGTGCGTCGTGGGCGCGGCGACATTGCCGGGCGGGGGGACGCGGTGTGTGGTGCGTGGCATGGGCTTTCCAGCCCATGCGTGAGGTATGTGTGGAGGTGATGCGAACGGGGTTCAGGAGCAAAACGCTCGGGCCGCGGCGGCCCGAACATGGGCTGGAAAGCCCATGCCACTTCAGGCGGCGGGTTGACGCTTCAGGCGCATGTAGTGGAGGAGGGCGGT
>JBKJOD010000093.1:0-4625 GCA_046593245.1 Phycisphaerales bacterium | reverse complement strand
GTGGTCAGCCAGATCTCCACAATCTTCTCGATGAGCTTCTGCCCAAGCAGGTCGGCGGACATGCAGACGACGTTCGCGTCGTTGTGCGAGCGGCTCATCTCGGCGGTAAGCTCGTCGTGG
This sequence comes from Phycisphaerales bacterium, assembly GCA_046593245.1. Classification (GTDB taxonomy): domain Bacteria; phylum Planctomycetota; class Phycisphaerae; order Phycisphaerales; family UBA1924; genus UBA4658. The sequence continues at coordinate 4,505 of JBKJOD010000093.1, read as the reverse complement.
ACAAGCGCCGCCCGGACGCCCTTGACCTTGTTGGCCGCGATGGACATGCCGATGCCCGAGCCGCAGAGCAGGATGCCGCGATCCGCCTCGCCGCGCAGAATGGCGTGGCCGACGGCGAAGGCGGGGTCCGGATAGTCGCAGGTCTCGCCGGACATAGAGCCGAGAATGGTGACGGTGTGACCCTGAGATTTCAGGCGATCGGCGAGTTGTCGTGTCGCGCCCACGCCCCGGTGGTCCGCGCTGAGTGCCAGTCTCATGGTCGCCACTCCTTCAGCCGCTCGCGGATCATGGATTCGATGCGTCGAGCGGTGTCATTGTACGCCTGCTGCGGCAGACCGATGGGGTCGGGAACATCCTCACCATCCGGATCCAAGAGTTCGCTGATGGCGCGTGCTCGTGGGTCGATCGCGAGCACGCCCGCCAGGTTGGAGCGCGTCATCGCGAAGATCAGGTCGCTCGCCTCGATGATCTCGCGTGAGAGTGTGCGAGAACGGGTAGTGGTCGGGGTGTAGCCAAGAGCTTTGACGGCCAGGTTGCCCTCGGGCGTGTGCGGTGCGCCCTGGGCCGCGCCGGTGCCGGCGGAGGAAATGGAGATGATGGGTCCACTCGAGCCCGGCTTGCCGGGCCTGGTGAGTGTTGCGAGCACGCCCTGCGCGATCGCCTCGGCCATCGGGCTGCGGCAGGTGTTGCCGGTGCAGACCATGAGGATGTTGAGCTTCGCGTGCTTGAGTACGTAGCGCTCCTCGTATGCACCTTCGCTGAGAACGCGGACGCCGCCCGCGCGGCTCAGCGCGATGATGGTCGGCCGATGGCGTGAGCCGCCGCCGGTCGGGGGCGCATCGGCCAGCGCCATGGTCGGCACGATTCCAATGTTGGATGCTGCGGCGAGGGCCGCTCCGGCATCAACAAACGCACGTTCAGCGCGGTCGAGTGGTTCCCAGCCCACCAGCGGCGCGCCCAGTCGCGTCAGCAGCGTGGCGGCAAGCGATGGGCCGGGGATGCGCAGGTGGAGCGCATCGGCATCGTCCGCGAGGCCTGGCGCGAGAGACGCCGCGCTGCGTGCCGCCGCAAGCTCGGCTTCGGCGAGCTGCACTCGGAACACCGCCGGACCCGGCGCCAGCGAGCGGATGATCTTCCGTGCGATCGGTGAGATGGTGGGGATCGCCGCGAGTGCATCGGCGGGTGAGGCGAAGAGCAGTGTCGCGGGCGATGCGGCGCGGGCGAGTGCGGGCGCGATGGCCGACGTGGCGGAGGCGAGGAGCAGATACCCGGTATCTCCCGGAACAAGAGTTGCCTGGCCCGTCCGCAGCGCGCCGAGAACATCCTCCTGCGCGGCGTGACGCGCGGAGGCGGAAAGCGTGCGGAAATCCTGTGTGCCCTGGGACATGTGCACTGGGAGTATGCGGCCAGGCACGCCATTGTTCAACCGGGAATCCCGAAGAAGGGGGCTGTGCAGGGGCCGGGCGGAACGGGCGTACACTTGTTCCAACCCATGAACGGGCCGAGCTGTTCGGTGTCCTCACGGTGCAAAGGCCGCTTCGAGCTGGGATTCGTCGCTGGTCCGGGAGAACACCGGATCACACACGCAACGTGAAGCGAACAGAAGAGCACGGGCAGCGGATGGGGATGACTCGGTGGATGGATGGCCGAGTAGGTATCGACGGACACGCCTTGCGGAGGACCTAGACGATGGCAAGCCAGCACACACGCATGAACGCCGCGCGGCGGATGATCCGGAGCGCATTCACGCTGATCGAGATGCTCACGGTGATCGGAATCCTCGCGATCCTGATCGCGATCATCATCCCGGCGATCAACGGCGCCCGCAACGCGGCCCGCAAGACGGACACGCGCACGCAGATGGTGGGCGTGACCCAGGCGGCGGCCGCGTTCCAGATTGATAACCGGCGACTGCCAGGGTATTTCAGCCCGCGGCAGATGGGTGCTCTGGCGAACCAGACCGCCGGATTCACGACGATGGACAACATGCTGATCGATCTGTTGGGGGGCATCACCACCCAAGCCCGGGATGGAATCGATGTCTTTGATTTCGGGTGTGACAACACGTCCACCGGACTCGTCCGCATCAACAAGGGTGCGATGGGAGCGACGAAACAGTCCACCTCGGGCGCGATCTCCAAGTCGTACATCGCCTTTGATCAGAAGCGGTACGTCGCCCAGACCGACACCGGCGCACGTGTGTCCGGGGCGGTGGTGGACAACCTCAAGTTTCCGTCGCTCGTGGATTCCTTCGGCCAGCCGATCCTCGCGTGGATCGGTGATGATGTGCCCAGCGCGGGCACGTTTGCCGCACTGAACGTATCCACCGCCGGTGCGAACGGAGCTCGCTTCTACCAGGCACAGAACGCCGGATTTCTGGACACGACAAGCTTGGGTAAGTTGAAGCAGGACCAGACGAGCGCCGCGGAAGGAAGCGTCATCACCGGCACAAACGTGAATCTCGCTCGTTCCATGGAAGCCCTTCTGGGCAACGCCTCGCAGCCAGACACAGCCGCGCCTGCCGCGACCCCAAGGCCCCTGGCGGCCCGTGCCCCACTTGTGTTGCACTCCGCCGGTTTGGATGGCGTGTATGTCGGACGGCGCGATAAGGGCGCTCGCCAGGGCTTTGTTGCCTACCAGCCCAATGCCGACCCCTTCGGCGGCTCACTTTTCGATGACATCATCGTCACCGGCGGCAACTGAGTCGTTTTCGACTCAATGAACGTTCCCAGCACGGGCCGATGGCCCGTGTTGTGTTTTTGGAGTTGCTCATACTCGTGGCTTGACGTGGGGACGCGATTCTACGAATATCCACGCCATGGTCACGGTTCCGTGGTCCATCGGGCGCGATCTGATTGAGCGCACGCGCGGGTCTGGAGACCCGCCGGCGCGGCGGTCGCTGTACGCCTGCGGTTGTCTCATTATCGGTTACTGGCTCGCGGGGTTCGCACTGCCCGCAGTCGGATCGGCGTGGTGGCTAGGGGCTGCGCCGCTGTTGTTGATCGTCGCGCTGCTGGCGCGGGGCTGGGCGTGCCGTGTTGCTCTTGGGGTGGCGGTGCTGCTGCTGGGCGCGGGGTGGTACGCGGCGCGGATCAATGAGCGGCCGCGCGATTCTCTCGCGTGGATGGTGGAAGAGGAAAGCGACGGGGCTGATCCGGTGCTGGCAACTGTGCGCGGCGTGGTGGTGGATGTGCCGCGCGAGATGGATCGCGCCCGGGGTGTGCTCGGTCGCTTCTCGCGCGATGAGCCCGCGACCGGTTTCACGCTCGCGCTCTCGGGCGTTGAGGACACACAGGGACGTGTATCGCCAGCGACGGGCCAGCTGCGCGTGAGCGTGGAAGGAACCAGGCACCGCGTGCCTGAGTTGCTACGACAGGGCGCAATGCTGCGCATATCTGGGCGCATCCGCCCCGTGCAAGCCCCAAGCAATCCCGGCGAGCCGGACTGGCCCGCGCTCGCGGCGCAGGAAGGACGCATCGGCACGCTCGCTGTGCCGAACCCGTCGCTGCTCGAAACACGCGATGCTGATAGCTGGGCGGAGAGCGTGCGATCGAAATGGAACGGCGTGCTCGGCGCGATGCACACGCGCTGTCTGGCGGCGATAGAAGTTGCGAACGCCACTGGGGAATCATCCAAAGAGACGCAGCGGGCGCGGGCGTTGCTCGGTGCGCTGTTGCTGGGTGAGCGTGATGCCGCACTGGAGGATGTGAACACCGCCTTCGCGCGGCTGGGCATCCTGCATCTGGTGGCGATCTCCGGTTTCAACCTGATGATCATGGCCGCGTTCGCGTCCATGTTTCTGCGGCTCTTCGGCGATCGGCACTGGCTGGAGCCGGTGGTGGTGGGGCTGCTGGTGATCGGGTACATGCTGGTGCTGCCGGCGCAAGCGCCGATCCTGCGCGCCGGCGTGCTGGTCATCGCGCTCTTGGTAACCGAAGCGAGCGGGCGGCGCTACGACCGCGCCACGGTGCTGGGCTGGATCGCGTGCATGATGCTCATCATCCGCCCGATGGATGCGTGGTCACTCGGGTTTCAGCTCAGCTTCGGGATCGTGGCGGCACTGCTGCTGATGGGCACGACGGTGCATCACAGAATCTGGGGTGTGCCGCTGCGCGGGTTGACTCCGGAGCATGTGGCCCATGGGCGGCGTGCGTGGGCCGGGTGGTGGTGGCGATGGTTGCCGTGGACGTGGAAGAAGCTCGTGAGCGGCTTCAAGCAGCAGATCAGCGCGGGCGTGCTGGCATGGGCGATCTCGATCCCGATCATTGCGTGCCACACCGGGCAGATCGGCGTGCTCACGCCGCTGATGACGCTGATTGTGCTCCCGCTGACTGTGGTCGTGTTGTGGGCTGGATACGCGGTGCTGATGTTGGGCATCGGGATACCAAGTGCGGCAGGCGTCGCAGCGGGCCTGTTGGAATGGCCAGCGCGATTCCTCGTCGGCGTGGTCATGTGGCTGGATCAGATTCCCGGGGCGTCGGTGCAGTTGCCGACGGTGAGCGTCC
>JBKJOD010000212.1:0-6931 GCA_046593245.1 Phycisphaerales bacterium | reverse complement strand
CCGCACCTCCTCCCTCGCCGCCACCATCGACTCCGGCCCTGGAAATGACACCGTCCTTGCTGGTTCCGCCGCTGACCGCGTCGCTGGCGGCGCAGGCAACGATGTGATCTCCGGCGGCGCTGGTGATGACCTCATCATCGGCGACAGCCGCTTCATCGTCGATCGTCTCACCCGCATCACCACCATCATCACCAGCGGCCTCATTGATAGCGATCTGCCCGGCAGCGACACCATCAACCCCGGATCCGGTTTCAACATCGTCTTCGGCGACCACGGCATCGTGGCCAAGAACTTCGCCGCGGCCGGTTCCTTCGGCGAGTCGGGCGTCTTTACCTCCGCCACAACCGTTCGCCCGACCATCGGCGGCCCGGACCTCATCTCCGCATTCGCCAGCGCGAACCCCGCCTTCGCGGGTCAGCCCGCCATCGCCAACGGTCAGGACCTCATCTTCGGCGGTGCCGGTGCCGACACTATCAACTCCAGCGACGGAGCCGATTGGGTCGTGGGCGACCACGGCTCTGCTCAGATCGGTGAGACGACATCAACCATTCCGACGGGTCCTGTCTTCGGCCCATTCGTCCAGGTCGCCGCTTCCAAACTCGGTGGCGGCATCGTCGGCCCCACGCGCGGCATCGTGGTGGGGGTGGAGCAAAGCGGTCAATCACCCGTTCCTCAGATCCTCATCACCTCCACCGATCCCACCGCCGGCGACAACGATCTGATCGACAGCGGCTCCGGCGATGATGTCGTCATCGCCGGCGTCGGCAGCGACACCATCGACGCCGGCAGCGGAAGCGACATTGTCTTCGGCGACGCTGGTCGCTTCGATCCCTTCGGCCCGCTCGCGCAGCGGTTCGTTTCGATCTTCTTCAATCAGGCCGCGGCCGGCGCGGCGGACCACATTCTTGCTGGCGATGGCAACGACATCGTCATGGGCCAGCAGGGCTCGGATGTCATCTTCGGCCAGCAGGGCGACGACGATCTCATCGGCGGCCACAATGTCGCGGGCGGCTTGGATGCCGCGGACACCATCGACGGCGGCACCGGCGACGATGTCATTGTCGGGGATAACGGAACGATCGTTCGTACTCCCGGCGTCGGTTCGCCGCGATTGGTCACTCCCAATGGCGCAACCCTGCCCGGGCAGGCCATTGCATCCGCCTACGACGCGAACTTCGATCCGTCCGTCACCGGCCCGGCGGCAAACGGCCCCGGCGCGGTCTGGGTCCGCAATGTCAACTTGCTCGATGCTTCCCCGTCCACACCCGCAACGCTCTACGGCAACGACCAAGTTGCCGGTGGCGCGGGCAACGATCTCATCCTCGCTGGCAACGGCAGCGATCAGGTCCGTGGCGACGGCCTTATCGTGGAGGGCGCAACGCCAACCCTGGCATCCTCCACCGATCCCACCACCGATGGCGATGACTACATCGAGGGCAACGCCGGTGCCGACACCCTCTTCGGCGACTTCGGCCAGGACGATATCGTCGGCGGTTCCTCCTCCCTCTTCGGCCTCACCAGCGCGAATCGCGCCGACGAGTTCGACACCATCTTCGGCGGTAGCGGGACGCAGGTCGCTCCCGGCAGCGTTGGTGATACCTCCGCCACCGGCGCGGCCCGCGACGCCGATGTGATCGCTGGCGACAACGCCGACATCCTCCGACTCGTCAATGCCGACGGAACACCGATCTACTACAACTACGACGCCGGTGCCCCGCAGCGCATCATCCCCCGCGTCGTTCGGCTGCTGGACTACACCGCCGACGGCTTGCCCGCCGGCGACACCGGCGCGGCCGACACCATCCACGGCGAAGCCGGTGCCGACACCATCTACGGCATGACCGGCAACGACACCTTGTACGGCGACGGCCAGAACGACGACCTCATCGGCGGCTCCGGCGACGACTGGATCTACGGCGGCACCGGCAACGACGGCGTCCTCGGTGATGACGGCCGCCTGCTCACATCTCGCAACGGCACCGCCGAGCCACTCTTCGGCATCGACGCCCAAGCTCAGCAAACCGCCGACACCGGCGACGCGATCTTCACCCAGTCCATCTTCATCGCCAATCAACTTCTCAAGTCTGCTCGCCTCCAGGCACCGGCCGATGGCGGTGCGGATGTCATCTTCGGCGGCCTCGGCGACGACTCCCTCCACGGCGGCGGCGGTCAGGACGCCATCAGCGGCGCCGAAGCCCTCGCCGCCTTTGCCTCGCCCCCGGCGGTTCGCCCGACACTCGTGTTCAACGAGGGTCTCCGCCGCTTCACTCTCTTCAACCCCGGTTTCGCACTGTCGAAGTTGCCCAACTTCTTCCTCAACTTTGAAGCCGGCCCCGTCAACGCTCACATCGACGACGGCGCGGACAACATCTTCGGCGGCGATGGCAACGACTGGCTCGTCGGCGGCACCAACAGCGACCGCATCTTCGGCGGCCTCGGCGATGATGTACTCAGCGGCGACGACATGCTCGACACCGCCAACACCCTCAACACCATTCCCGACATCAACGCGGATGCCGCGCCCGACATCCTCTTCGGCGGTGCCGGCCTAGATCGCCTCATCGGCAACGCCGCCAACGATCGGCTCATCGACTGGAACGGCGAGTTCAACCAGTACATCACCCCCTTCGCCGCGGCCTATCCCACCCTCACCAAGTCTTCCAACAACACCCTCGTCAGTGCCCTTCGCCTCCTCGGCTCCGGCAGCGGCATGGACGCTCGCCTCACCGAGCCGCACGGCGAGCTCGGCCTATTGCTCAACACCGACCCCCTGTGGCTGGACCAGTACGGCCGCGCTCTGATCTGATTCGACGTAATCGCACTCACCTCGACGGTCTCGCTCTCGCTCATATGTTTCCGGAACGTGCCCCTGACCTTCCGGTGTCAGTCCAAACGTTCTCGATCTTCCCGCGGAGTATTCCAGATGCGTTTCCAGACCACACATTCTTCATGTCGGCTTCTCGAGCGAGCCGTGGCGTATGCCGCCATTCTTCTACTTGCATCCGTCGCCTCCGCTGGCAAGGGTGGCCCGCCTTCCGGCTGCGATTGCCTCTGGCACAACGGCAGCCCTGTTTCTCCACTGCCTCTTGACACCCCCGCCATCATCTCGCACGAGGGCGGCCTCGTCCCGCTCGGCGTCAAAGTCGCCGATGACTTCTATCTCCAGCCCGGTTCCATCTACCGGCTGGATTCCATCTCCTCCGAAATGGTGACAAACTCCCTCACCGGTTTCGTCAAGGCCCGGCTGGAGCTCTACGCCGATTGCGACGGCCGCCCCGGCACGTTGCTCTACACCTTCACGCGCCCGCGCGTTATCGAAGGTGGCCCCTCCGGCATCGGCGACCTCCGCCGAGTCCGGTTCACGTTCAACATGGACGAGCAGATCGCCCCGGGCGCGACATACGTCCCCATCGGGCTCCGCCCCGGTTCATACTGGGTCAGCGTCATCGGCCTTTCGGACAATCTCTGCGCTATGGGAATGTGCGATCAGACCGCCTGGCTCCCCACCAGCGGCGAGGTCAAGGGCAGCCAGCCGCGGCGTATCTTCGGCGTTCCCACCAATATCTACAACCAATACTCCTACGCCGGGCAAACCTGGCAGAACGCCGACTGCTGCGGCAACTGCCGCGATCTCGCGTTCACCGTCTGCGCCGAGCCCTGCAAGGTGCTTCTTGATAACGGCGGCCCCGACCTCACCCGCTTCTCCAAGGCCATCTCCGGCACGGTGAGCATCTTCGAGGCCCAGACCGCGGACGATGTGGTCGTCCCACCCTGTGCCGACGCGCCGCTCTGCTATGTGCAGGGCTATCTCGCCACTAACTGCAACCCGCCCCGTGCCGCGCTCAGCGTCTACGACGCCACCTGCAATCTTCCCTCCACCTTCAGCCCGCCCATCTCCTTCCCCGCCAGCCGTCTCACCCCCACCGGCCAGACTGTTCGCATAGAGGGCGTGGATCTCACGGTCTACAGCGTCGAGTTCTGGGATTTCCGCAACTTTGGCCAGAGCACGCTCACGCTTCAACAAGGGTTGAACTACTGGTTCAGCATTTACGCCATCTCCTCCGGCTCTATCGCCGAGCGCGGCTACATGCTCGGCGCCAAACGCTGCGACCTCCCCAGTTGCGACGGCCCATATCGCCGCGCCAATCCTGCTGCCGTATCCGGCTTGGGCTTCGGCATCACCGACCACTCTTGGCGCCCCGTGGCTCCCATCGGAGGTTCTACCTTTGACCTGGGCTTCCTTGTTGCCATCCACCCACCGCAGACCTTCGGTGGCGGCGATGGCCTGCCCTCCTGCCGCGCCGATACGGATTCCAATGGCCAGCTCACCGTTCAGGACATCTTCCAATACCTCGCCCAGTGGTTCGCTGGCTGCCCATAGTCCGGTCGCGGTCACGCGCAGTCATGTTGATGTCCGCTCGTGCGTTCGCTGGTTCTCGCTGGAAGCGATGTGACGGCACTCCGCCGATCTCGCATGGCCTTCGAGCATCTCCATGCGTGCCAGTGCCGCCGCGTCGTCCAGCAGTGGAGCGGCCTTCGTGGTGTCGTCAATGCGGAGCCACGTTCGGGCACGGAGAAACGTGAACACGGAGAGTCCCGCACGAAAGCGACACGTTCCACCCGTCGGCAGCACATGGTTCGGGCCGGTGCCGTAATCACCGAGCACCTCCGCGGAACCCGTGCCGATGAACACCGCGCCCGCGTTGCGCACAATGCTCGCAACACCCTCCGCATCCTTCATGTGCAGCTCAAGGTGCTCGGGCCCGATCTGGTCGCTGAGCGCCACGGCTTGCCGAATCGAGCCGACTGCAACGGCGTACCCGTTGCGCAGCGAGGCACGCGCCGTAGTGCTGGTTGGCAGGTCTGCGAGCTGCCTTCTCATCTCGCTCTCAACTCCTGCGATCAGTGTTTCGCAGGTTGATATCAGAATCGGGATGGCATCCTCGTCGTGTTCCGCTTGTGCGAGCAGATCGGCCGCGACCACGCTGGCAGTTGCGGTCTCATCTGCAAGCACAACAAGCTCCGAAGGTCCGGCCAGCATGTCGATGCCGACTTCGCCGGAGATCAGCAGTTTCGCCGCCGTCACCCAGCGATTGCCCGGTCCCACGATCATGTCGCACCCGCCCGCGTGAACGCCAAGAAGCCCCCGCGCCAGTGCGGCGACGGCCTGCACCCCACCGATCGCCAGCAGGCCATCAACCCCCGCAATCGCGGCCGCCGCAAGCGTCGCGTCTGTCGGTCGCGGCGACGCGACCCACACACGCTCAACGCCAGCGGCTCGCGCCGTGATCGCGGTCATGAGCACCGACGATGGCAATGGAAACCGCCCTCCGGGGGCATAGCACCCGACCGATGCAGCCGGAATGCACGCGTGTCCCGCTTCTCCACCGGGAATCGAAAGGGTGAGATCATTCAAGCACGCGCGCTGCGCAAGGGCGAAGGTTCGGATGCGGGATGCCGCCCGTTCGAGCACCTCTCGCTCCCGCGCCGGGAGTCGGTCCCGCGCGGCCCTCAGGTCATCGGGCGTGTAGTGGTGCTGGTCGCCCTCGCGCAGATCGCCGAGCCGCAGCGCGTGCTCAAGCGCCGCGGCATCGCCGGAACGCGTGATCTCATCGAGAATCTCCGCCGCGGCCGCAAGCGTAACCGAATCGACGGCCCCGCCGCGTCCGGCGCGCCGTGGCACAATTTCGCTGGGCTGCACTAGTCGAAGGAGTGGGGAGGTCACTGTCTGTCTCCTGGTTTGGTCTTGGCGTTGCCGGGTCGGCGCGTCAAACGGAGACCGCGTCGATCCAGTTCCGCCGCGACCTCTGAAAACCCGATCCCGGCGCGGCGCATCGCCACGCTTGCAAAGTACAACAGGTCCGCCGCCTCATGCGCGACATGCGTTTGTTCGCGAGCGTCTGCAAGTTCCGCGGCTTCCTCCAACAGCTTTGCACGCAGCAACTCCGCATCGCCCAGCAGCCGTGCCGAATACGAACCGGTAGTCGCGCCCGGCGTCGCACTCGTGCCGATGCGATCTTCCATCGCCTGCAATCCGCGCGCCGGTCCCCAGCACGTCCGCGTGCCAACATGGCAGAAGCCGCGTCCACTTTGTCGCACGGTGAACCGCAGCGCATCCCGGTCACAGTCCAGGTCCACCCGCAGCAGTTGCTGTGTGTCGCCGGATGATTCGCCCTTGATCCATACCCCGCGTTTGCGCGAGTGATACACACCGCGCCCCGTGTTCACTGCCTGCCGCACACTCTCCGCGCTTGAATACGCCAGCCCGAGCGCGACCCCCATCTCATCCACCACCACCGTCGGCCACAGCCCATCGGGGCGATCCGAGCGCAGCGGCGCGGCGATCGAATCGCCCAGATCCAGCCGTCCCGTGTAGAGCGCCATCCCCACCTGCGCGTCGGCTCCCATCATGTCCAGCCGCGCGATGTCTTCCGGCGACGTCACCCCGCCCGCGATCGTCACCCTGGCGTCGCCCGCCGCCTCCACCAGTTCGGGCACCGCGTCCATGTTCGTTCCCCCCATGCGTCCCTCACGCTCCACGAACGTTACCAGAAAGCCGCCGACCAGTCCCCGCAACCGACGCATCCGATCGAGAATGGACTCCCCCGTGCCCGTCCGCCACCCCTCGATCACCACATTTCCATGGTCCGCATCCAGCGCGGCCACCACACGCTCCCGCGGCAACTGCCCCAGTATCTCCGGCCTCGCCGCCGTTCCCAGCACAATCTTCGTCGCCCCCGCGTCCAGCCAGCGCACCGCGCTCTCCACATCCCGGATGCCTCCGCCCACCCGGCATGGCGCGATCCGCACCAGTTCGCGGATCAACTCGGCGTTGGAGCCGCGCCCCAGCGCGCCATCCAGATCGACCACCGCGATCTCTCCTGCAATCGCAAAGCGCGCCGCGATCGGTCGCGGGTCGCCCGCATCCAGC
>JBKJOD010000064.1:0-3108 GCA_046593245.1 Phycisphaerales bacterium | reverse complement strand
CAGGGGAAGATCGGGCAACTGGTGCGGTTTGAGAACGCCTTCGCCTGCGACCTGGCCGGGCACAAGGACAAGTGGTTCAGCGACCCGAAAAAGGCCGGCGGCGGTGCGTATCTGGATATGGGCAGCCACTCCATCGACCTCTTCCACTTCATGGTGGGCGCGAGCGCGACGAAGGGTGCGGTGTATTCGCACAAGTGGGCCAAACGCACCGAAACCGCGGCGACGGTGCTGGTGGAATCCACCAAGCCGGTCGCCGGGAGCAAAAACAACAAGCCGGGCGTGGCGGGAGCGATCATCTCAGGATGGGCAGAGACCTGCCGCTTCACACTGGCACTCTTCGGGGACGCGGGTTCGCTCTGGTATGACTACGAAAAGCCGACGGAACTGGTGTTCAAGGACTTGGGCGGCAAGGCCGAGACATTGACCGTGGAAGCACACGATGTGCGATTCAACAAGCAGTTGCTGGCGTTTGCCGACGCGATTCAGAGCAAGCAGAAGAACCAACTGGCGACTTTTGAGGATGGGCTTCGCGCGGCGGAAGCGTTCGAGCGGGCGAACAAGCTGGCCAAATAGAGCCACAGACCGGCATTTTTCCTGCGATAGTGGCTTTTTCTGAGTTTGCGCGTGTCGGACAATCGTAAAGGTTATAGAATATTCGCATTCTGAGCGTTTGCTGGTGGGCTGTGGCGTCCGCTGCATGCGGGGCAGAGAGTTGCCGCGGAGGTTGCGATGAGCCAGCCAGCCCGAACGTCCGAAGCGATGACACACCCTGAAGCGCAGCAGGGCGAGGGGCGCACCCGCGCGGCAGAGCGCATCCCGGTGACGGCGTATGCCTCAAGCGTGGAGGCCTCGCGCGCCGTGGCGGCGGAGATCGCGACGCTCATCCGCGAGCGGTCAAAGCAGGGGAAGCGGGCGGTGCTCGGGCTGGCGACGGGATCAACGCCGACGGGTGTGTACGACGAGCTGATCCGGCTGCATCGCGAGGATGGGCTGAGCTTCAAGAACGTGGTGACATTCAATCTGGATGAGTATTACCCGATGCGGCCGGGTGATTTGCAGAGCTACGTTCGCTTCATGCGCGAGCATCTGCACGATCATGTGGACATTGATCCCAAAAACGCGCACGTGCCAGATGGAACGGTGGAGCGTGCGGATGTCGGGGCGTATTGCCTGCGTTACGAGCGGATGATCGCGGAGCATGGAGGCATCGATCTACAACTGCTGGGAATCGGGCGGACCGGGCATGTCGGCTTCAACGAGCCGGGGTCGCCGAAAAACTCGCGGACGCGGTTAATCACGCTGGACAAAGTGACGCGGATGGATGCCGCGAGCGATTTTTTCGGCGAGTGGCATGTGCCGCGGAAGGCGATCACGATGGGGGTCGGCACGATCCTCGATGCGCGTCGCGTGGTGCTGCTGGCGTTCGGAGAGCACAAGGCGGGGGTGATCAAGAAGGCGGTGGAGGGTGAGATCACCCTGAGCATCGCTGCGAGCTTTCTGCAGGAACACGCGGGAGCACGGATTGTTCTGGACAGCGCGGCGGCCGCGGAGCTCACGCGATTCAAGACGCCCTGGCTTCTGGGAAACATCGAGGAGTTCGGGCTGCGATGGGACGACGCGACGACGCGACGCGCGGCGATCTGGCTGGCGCGGGCGCTCAAAAAGCCGATCACCAAACTCACCGATGAGGACTACAACGAGCACGGATTGCAGGAGTTGCTGAGCGCGCGAGGTGGGGCGTACGACATCAACATCGAGGTGTTCCGGTCGTTGCAGCGGACGATCACTGGGTGGCCGGGGGGGAAGCCGGCTGGTGAGCCGGCGCTCCGAGCCGGACGCGCGGCAGACATTCACGAATGGGCGAACACGGTCGGAGATCGTGAACCGGAGGATCGGACGCGCGGGATGGATTCAGATGGCAAGGCCAACCGTTCGTCCGGCGCGGAAAGCCGCACAACCCAATATCCCAAACGCGTGATCATCTTCAGCCCGCACCCGGATGATGATGTAATCTCGATGGGTGGCACGTTCATCCGTCTCTGCGAGCAGGGGCACGATGTGCATGTGGCGTATCAGACCAGCGGCAACATCGCGGTCTGGGACGAGACCGCGATGCGCCACGCGGACTTCGTCACCGAATACGCCCGTGCGTTTCCGGAACTTGGCGAGCGGGTCGCCGAGAAGATCGAGCAGAGCGTCGAGAAGTTCCTGGAGCGGAAGCAGTCCGGCGAGGTGGACATTCCAGAGTTGCAAAAAATCAAGACGCTGATCCGGCGCACCGAGGCCCGCGCCGGCGCGCGGTTCAGCGGCGTGGAGCGCGACGATCACATCCACTTCCTGGACATGCCGTTCTACGAGACTGGAACGGTTCGCAAGAAGCCGCTGGGGGAAGATGACGTTCGGGTGGTGATGGAACTCCTGGAGAAAGTCAAGCCGCAACAGGTGTACGCGGCCGGTGATCTGAGCGACCCGCACGGAACACACCGCGTCTGCCTCAGCGCAATCACCACCGCGCTGCACCGGTTGAAGGATCGGGCGTGGATGAGAGAGTGCGTCGTGTGGCTGTATCGCGGGGCGTGGCAGGAGTGGGAGCCGCACGAGATCGAGATGGCGGTGCCGCTCTCGCCGGATGAGCTGGTGCGGAAGCGGTTTGCGATCTTCAAGCACGAGAGCCAAAAAGATAAGGCGCTCTTTCCAGGTCCCAACGACCCGCGTGAGTTCTGGCAGCGGGCGGAGGATCGCAACCGGAACACGGCGAAGGTCTACGACCAGCTCGGACTGACGGAGTATGAGGCGATTGAGGGCTTCGTTCGCTGGGTGCCCAGCGCATCAGACAACGCCGTTCATGGGCTCGGCACGAAAAAAGACGGCGTGCATCAGAACGGAGCCACACCTCGGCGGGCCCCGGCGAACGGAAAAAAGAGCGGTGCACGCGGCGGGCGGCCCGGGCAGCGGAACGGATAACCCATCCTAGAGTTTGGTTCGCACATCTGTATTCAGGACATCATTCACATGCGTATCGGCGCGATCGGCATCGACTCCTCCCACACCCCGGTGTTCACCAACCGCATCAACGCTCTCCATAAGGAGGGCAAGACGGCGTGCAAG